>NZ_JBSFGJ010000084.1:0-28207 GCF_053596515.1 Nonomuraea sp. NPDC001684 | reverse complement strand
GGCGTGACCAGGCGGCAGGCGCTCGGCATCGGCGGCGCGCTCGGGCTGATGGCGGCCACCGGGCTGGGCGCCTCGGCCGCGATGGCCCGGCGGCCCTCGATCACCGGCGCCGAGCTGCGCAGCGACCTGCCGCTGCCGCCGCCGTTCCAGGTGCCGCTGCCGATCCCCGCCGTGCTGGCGCCGTCCGGCACCGCGGGCGGCGGCGACCGTTACGAGATCGTCCAGCGCGAGACGACCCTGGAGATCCTGCCCGGCGTGCGGACCCGGGCCTGGACGTACGGGGGCACCTTCCCCGGGCCGACCATCGAGGCCCGCCGGGGCCGGCCGATCACCGTGACGCACCGCAACGATCTGCCCGTGCCGACCGTCGTCCACCTGCACGGCGGGCGCACCCCGGCCGCCTCCGACGGCTACCCGACCGACCTCGTGCTGCCCGAGGGCTGGACGGAGCCCACCATGCACATGGCGCACGGCTCCGGCATGGGGAACATGCGCGACCCCCGGGCCGTGCTGAGCAGGCGGACCAGGGACTACACCTTCCCGCTTGACCAGCGGCCGACGCTGCTGTGGTACCACGACCACCGGATGGACTTCACCGCCCCCGCGATCTGGCGCGGCCTGGCCGGGCTGCAGATCGTCCGCGACGACGCCGAGCAGGCGCTCGGCCTGCCCGCGGGGCCGCGCGAGCTGCCGCTCATGATCGCCGACCGGGCGTTCACCGCCGAGGGCGAGCTCGCCTACCCCGCCCTCGACCCCACCCTGCGGGAACGGCCGGGCGTGCTCGAACCGTACCTGGCCGGGGTGCTCGGGGACGTGATCCTGGTCAACGGCGCCCCCTGGCCCGTCCACGAGGTGGACGCGGCCCGCTACCGCCTGCGCCTGCTGAACGCCTCCAACGCCCGCCACTACGAGCTCGAAGCCGTGCTCGACGACGGGCGGCGGCTCGACCTCGTGCAGATCGGCGCCGACCAGGGGCTGCTCGCGGCCCCCGTCACCCACCAGGTCCTGCCGATCGCGCCCGCCGAGCGCTACGACGTGGTCGTGGACTTCGCCCGCGTCCCGGTCGGCGGGCGGGTCCGGATCGTCAACCGGCTCGGCTCGGGCCGCACCCGGGACGTGATGGCCTTCCGGGTCGCGCGCGCCGCGGCCGACGACAGCCGGGTCCCGCGCGTGTTGTCCACCGACCTGCCGGAGTGGCGGCGGGCGGACGCCGTCCGGGTGCGCGAGCTGTCCTTCCGCGCCGGCCGGATGCACGACGGCCGCGGCTGGCTGATCGGCGGGCTGCCGTTCGACCCCGCCCGCTCCGACGTCACCGTGGGCCTCGGCGACGTCGAGGTGTGGCGGATGGTCGCCGACGTCCACCACCCCGTCCACCTGCACCTGGTCGGCTTCCGGGTGCTCGCGCGCAGCGGCCGGCCGCCGTTGCCCCATGACGCGGGGCTGAAGGACACCGTCTCCCTGCGTCCGGGCGAGTCGGTGGAGATCATCACCCGGTTCGACGGCTACCGCGGCCGCTACCTCTTCCACTGCCACAACGCCGAGCACGAGGACATGGCCATGATGGCCAACCTCCAGGTCGTCTGACATCCCCGCGCCGGCCTCCAGGTCGTCTGACCCCGCGCGCCACCCCGGTCCCGTTCACAAGGAGCGTCCCCATGCCCGCCGATCCCGGCATCGTCATCATCGGCGCGAGCCTCGCCGGCGCCCAGGCCGCGCGGGCCCTGCGGCTCGACCACGGCTACGACGGGCCGCTCACGCTCGTCGGCGACGAGCATCACCTGCCCTACCAGCGTCCCGCGCTGTCCAAGGGCTACCTGCTGGGCACCACCGAGGCCGCCGAGCTCGACGTCCTGGACCCGCGGTTCTACGCCGCCCAGGACGTCGCCCTCGCCCTCGGCGCCCCCGCCACCCTGCTCGACCTCGACGGCCGGCGGGTGAAGCTGGGGCGCAACGTGGAGCTGCCGTTCGGGCAGGTGCTGATCGCCACCGGCGCCCGCCCGCGCCGCCTCCGGGTGCCGGGCGCCGACCTCGACGGCGTCCACCACCTGCGCGACCGCGAGGACAGCGAACGCCTCGGCGCGGCCCTGCGCGCGGCCTCCGCCGTCGTCGTGGTCGGGGCCGGCTGGCTCGGCTGCGAGGTCGCCGCCGCCGCCCGCGCGCTCGGCGTGCGCACGACCGTCGTCGACCCGCTGCCCACGCCGCTCTATCACGTGCTGGGCGACCGGATCGGCGGCGCCGTCGCCCGCCGGCACCTCGACCACGGCGTCGAGCTGCTCACCGGCGACGGCGTCGAGGCCGTGCTCGGGACGCGCTCGGTCGAGGCGGTGCGCACGGTCGCCGGGCGGCGCGTCCCGGCCGACCTCGTCGTGGTCGCCGTGGGCGCCGTCCCCCGCACCGAGCTGGCCGAGGCGGCGGGGCTGCGCGTCGACGGCGGCATCGTCACCGACGGCCATCTGCGCACCTCGCACCCGGCCGCGCTGGCCGCCGGCGACGTCGCCCGCCACCGGCACCCGCGCTACCTCAAACCGGTCCGGATCGAGCACTGGGACAACGCCGTCGTCCACGGGACCGCCGCCGCGGCCACGCTGGTGGGCGAGCCGGTCACCATCGACCACGTCCCGTACTTCTTCTCCACGCAGTACGGGTCCACCCTCGAATACGTCGGCCTGCCCACCACCTCCGACCGGGTCGTCACCAGGGGCGAGCCGGGGGAACCCGGGTTCACCGCCTTCTGGCTCGACCGCGGAGTCCCGGTGGCCGCCCTGACCATGGACGGCCAGATGGACGGCCAGGACGCCGCCGGCCACCTCCGGGCCCTGGTCGCCGCCGGGCACACCGCCGATCCGCGCCGGCTGGCCGACCCCGGCGTCCCGATGGCGGAGCTCCTGCCGCACGCCCCCACCGGCGTCTCCTGAACGGCGGCGCCCCGGCTCAGACGCGCAGGACCGCCTGGCGGGTGTGCCCGCGGCTGCCGCCGACCTCGACCTTGACCGCCCGCTTGGACCGGCGCACCCCCGGGTCGCCCTCCTTGACCGACCGGACCGGCCACGGCAGCTTGATCCGCACCTCGTCGGCGGTCCTGGACGGGTCCGAGACGGCCAGCCGGACCCGGTGACGGTCGTGGCGCAGCAGCATGGCGCACGGCCCGTCGGCGGCCAGCGGCCCGTGCGGGGTCTCGACGGTTCCCGCGCGCCAGAACACGGCGGCGATCAGGTCGTCCCGGCTGACGGCCTGCACCGTGCGGGAGTTGGCCAGGATCTGGACCCGCCCGCGGTAGGCCGCGGTCTGCTCGGCGGTGGCGTCGGGCAGCACGGCGTAGGCGTAGCGGGCCCGGCGCGGATCGACGCCGTGGTCCACCAGGATCGTCGTGTAGTGCCTGGTGACGGGGGTCCGGTCGCCGCCGGTGGTGGCGCCGGTGTCGATGTCGCGCCAGCGCCCGGTGCGCCGCTCGCGGATCACCTTGGCCTCGGCGCCGTCGAGCAACGCGTACCCGGCCACGCCGGACAGGTGGATCCAGCCGTCGCCGCGGGTCAGCGGGGGATGGGCGCCGTGGGTGTTGCGGTTCTCCACGACGGTCTCGACGCGGCGGCCGTCGGAGGCGGTGATGCCGGCGCCGAGGGCGATCACGCCGTCGTCGAGCAGGAACCACGCCTTCCTGGCCCGCAGCGAGGAGCCGTCGGCGATCAGCCTCATCGCCGCCACGCCGTACTCGCCGTCGAGCGCCGCGCCGCCCGCCCACGGGGTGGGCGGCAGGCGGCGCGCGCCGTGCGGGAGGTCGGCGCGCCCGCGGGTGTCGACCGTGGTGCCCGGCAGCCGGTACGGGTCGATCGTCGGCCACAGGTCGTCGTTCCAGTGGGTCAGGTCGGCGGTGTAGAGGTACGTCATGCCGTCGCCGGTGTACCAGCCGTGCAGGTTCTCCTGGTTCATGCCCTCGGCCGCGCCGATGCGCTGCGAGCTCATCGCGATCGCGTACGCCCAGGTGGGACGCCGGTGCACGACCCGGTCCATGTCGGCGAAGACGTACGTGCCGGTCGTGCGGGGGCCGACCGGCACGGACGCGTCCGCCAGCAGCGCCTCCGCCCGCGCGACGCTCGCCAGCGGGGCGACCGCGGCGTACGGGACGGCCTGGTTGCGGGTGAGCCAGCCCTTCACCATCGGCCGCCAGCGCCGGGCGTGGCGCTCGGGCGCCGTCTCCAGCAGCGTCAGGATGGCCTCGACCGCCTTCTGCCCGGAGTGGTGGTCGCGGTGGCCCTGCACCGAGATCTGCCGGCCGCGCACGCAGTCCATCATCAGCCCGTCGAAGATGAACGGCGTGAACGAGCGGTCGACGATGTCGTAGACGTTCCCGACGTCGCGGATCTCCCACGGTGACCTGGCCAGCATGGCGATCAGCTTGGCCACGCTCTCCAGGTAGTCCACGCCGTAGCTGCCGTTGTAGGGGAACACGCCGTGCTGGATGAAGGAGCCGTCGCGGTAGAAGCCGTCGCCCGGCCCGTCGGTGCGGCGCAGCAGGTCGGAGACGGCCTTCCTGGCCCGCTTGAGCAGGCGGGCGTCGTGGGTGAGCAGCCCGCGCATCGCCACCGCCATGGCCTTGCTCGCCCGGTTGGCGCCGGTCTCGACCACGCCGGGGTGGCTGACGCGGCGCTCGGGGTCGGGGCACCAGTGGCGCAGCGGGCGCAGCCAGCGGCGCAGGTCGTCCTTGGGCAGGCCGTCGTAGAGCAGGGCGCAGGTGTCGGTCAGCGCGCGCGGGACGCCGATCTCCCACCAGTACCAGTTGCTGCCGCGGCGGTCGAGGCCCTCGCGGTAGGCGTGCTCGTACAGGAAGTCCAGGGCTCTGGCCGCGGTCTCGGCGACCCGCTGGTCCCGGTGCATGTCGGTGCCCGGCGTGGCCCAGCCGAGCGCCAGCGTGCGCATGCGGTTGTAGGCGCGGTTGAAGTTGCCCGTACGGGGGTCGTCGAGCGGCAGGTCGGGCCACAGGCTCGGCCGGCCGGGAGCGGGGTCCATCTTGCGCAGCACCGCGTTGGCCGAACCCTCGACGGCCTGCGTCTTGTCCAGGTACGCCGGGTCGTACGTGGCGCCGGCCAGCAGGCTCACCCATCGCTCCCGGGCCGCGTCGAACGCGGCGGCGCCGGTCGCCTCGGCCGGCTTCTCCCACAGGGCGATGCCGGCCACGGCCGCGGCCCCCAGCAGGGCGGACCGGCGGCTGAGGGGGTGGGTCATGGAAGCCTTTCGACAATCGGCCATCTACCAGATGAAAAGAGATCCTATGTCGGTGACAGGGGCGATCATTTCGCCTTCGCGACGGGTACCCGGCATCAGGTGCATTGAACTGTGATGAACCGTATTGAACTGTTCGCTCCGGCGATCGATCATCAGGGGCAGTAGCGCTTCCTCGCGTCAGAGAGGATCTCCATGATTCGTCGCGCATCGCTCGCCGTCCTGCTCGCCCTCGGCACGCTCACCGTCGTCGGCTCCCCCGCCCAGGCCCGCGCCTGCCAGATCGACTACCACTGCGAGACGTACTACTACAGCGACTCCACCCGGACCACGGTGGTCGGCGTCAAGTACGAGAACTGCGTGGGCGACGTGACGTGGGTGGGCACCCGCGGCTCGTACCCGGAGTTCCACGAGACCCCCTGCTAAGGGGGGGCCGGCTCGGCGAGGTGTTCCGCGGGCACGCCTCGCCCGCCGCGTCCGGCCGGCGCCCGGGGCCGACCGGCTCACACGGTGATCACGACCTTGCCGAACGGCCCGCCCGACGTGTAGTGGCGGTAGGCGTCGGGCGCCTGGTCGAAGGGGAAGACGCGGTCGATGACCGGGCGCAGCCGGTGGGCCTCGATGAGCCGGTTCATGGCCAGGAACTGCGCGCGGCTGCCGACGGCGATGCCCCGCAGCGTGGCTCCCGCGCTGAAGACCGCCCGCGCGTCGAGGGGCGGCGGGTCGCCGAGGACGAACCCGACACTGGCCACCTGGCCCCCGATCGCGGTGGCCGCCAGCGACCGCCCGAGGTCGCCGGCGACGTCGATGACGTGTTCCGCGCCCTCGCCCCCGGTCAGCTCGCGCACCCTGACCGGCCAGTCGGGGGTGGCCCGGTAGTCGACGACCTCGTCGGCGCCCAGCGCGTACAGGCGTTCGGCCTTGGCCGGGCTGCTGGTCGTGGCGATCACCCGGGCGCCCAGCGCCTTGGCGAACTGCAGCGCGAACAGCGACACCCCGCCGGTGCCCTGGGTGACGACGGTCCGGCCGGGCAGCGGGCCGGTGCCGTCGCCGGTCAGGGCGTTCCAGGCGGTGACCGCGGCGCAGGGGAGCGTCGCGGCCTCCTCGTAGGACAGGTGGGCCGGGATCGGCACGAGCGCGTGCTCGTCGAGCAGCGCGTACTCGGTGAGCATGCCGTCCAGCGAGCCGCCGAGCTGCGGCAGGTGCCGCAGCGCGAACGGGCCGTCCTGCCAGCTCGGGAACAGGGTGGCGGTGACCCGGTCGCCGACGCCGACCGACTCGACGCCGGGGCCGGTCGCGACGACCTCGCCGGCGCCGTCGGAGACCGGCACCACGTCCGGTTTGACCGGGAGCACGTAGTCGCCGCGCAGGATCATCAGCTCGCGGAAGCTGAGGGAGGTGGCCCGTACCGCGACCACCACCTGCCCGGGGCCGGGAGCAGGGACGGGGTGTTCCTTGATCGACAGGCCCTCGATGCCGGCTCCGCTGTCGACGTGGTAGCTGCGCATGACGTTCATCAGGCGGTCGCCAGGGGAACTTCGCCGGCGGTCTTGCTGAAGCCGAGCGCCTCGACGATCCGCCCGTCGCGGACGCGCATGAGGTTGACGCCGCTGACCCAGTCGGAGGGGCCGGGGCCGTAGCGGTAGTGCCAGTGGATGGTGGCGCGGTCACCGGCGACGATGACCTCCTGCGGCTCGAACGCGCTGGTCAGGTCGTCCACGAGCGCGCCCCACCAGTCCAGGCACGCCTGGCGGCCGGTGACGCGTTCGCCGGTGGGGGCCGGCTGCACGGACTCCATCACGCAGTCCTCGGCGACCAGGTCGTCGAGCAGGTGGCGGTCACGCTCGACGAAGGCCCGGTTGAAGCGCTCCATGACGTCGGCGGTGGATGGGAAGGACACGGTTCCTCCAGAAGGAAGCGGGTAGATCGATCGGTCTATCTATGTATATCGACCGGTTGATCTACTCGTCAACCCGTGGCAACCTGAATCCATGACTGTTCGTACGGGACCGGGCCCCCGGGAGCGCCTGCTGACCGCCGCCGACCAGCTGATCTACAGCCAGGGCGTCAATGTCGGCGTCGACGCGCTGCTCAAGGCGGCCAACGTGGCCCGGCGCTCGTTGTACGAGCACTTCGGCGGCAAGGACGGCCTGATCGTCGAGGTGCTCAGGTCAGCCGCCGACGCCGACGCCGCCGACTACCACCGCACCATGGACGCCGCCGGCCAGGACCCGCGCGAGCGCCTGCTGGCCGTCTTCGACCGCATCGGCGAGATCGTCGCCATGCCCGGCTTCCACGGCTGCCGCTACCTGGCCGCCGACCTCGGCCTGACCGACCCCGCCCATCCCGCGCACGAGATCACCCGCGACTACCGCCGGCAGGTGCACGAGCTGCTGGCGCGCGAGCTGACCGCGCTCGGCCACCCGCGCCCCGGCCACGCCGCCGACCAGCTCCTCATCCTCATCGACGGCACCCTCGCCGTCGGCGCGACCCGCCCCGGCACGAACCCGGCCGCCGCCGCCCGCGAACTCGCCGAACACGTCATCACCCCCTGACGGGCCCGCGCGGGCCGACGCCTGGGGGATCGGGGGCAGCGCCTATCGGGCTGTCACGGTCAGGGTGGTGTGCGGGCCGGTCGTCGCGCCTTCGGGGCCGGTCAGGTCGAGCGCGAAGCCGTCCGCCGTCCTGCGGCCGAGCAGCCGGGCCCGCTGTCCGCAGAACAGCGGCCGGTTGTTGCGATGCGCGATGCGCGTCACCCGCTCGGGACGCCCCTCCAGCCGCAGCGTCTCGGCCAGGGCGAGGGTCATCAGCGGCCCGTGCACCACCAGGCCGGGATAGCCCTCCACGCGGGTGGCGTACGGCCAGTCGTAGTGGATGCGATGGGCGTTTGCGGTGGCCGCCGAGAAACGCATGAGCAGGGTCGGATCGGTGTCGAAGTGCCATTCCCAGACGCCCGCCCTGCGGAACGGGGAACCGGCGGCGCGCGCCGCCACGGCCTCCTCGGCCGCCGCCGCCGGGCCGGTGGAGGCCACGGCCTCCCGGTAGATCAGGTCCTGCCGCTCCTCCAGCCCGGAGCTGCCGTCCTGGCCGGTCAGCCGGGTGCGCACGACCACCACGACCAGCCGTCCCGACCGCCCGGACTTCTCGGTGACCGACTCCACCGTGCTCTGCCTGCGTACGGTCTCGCCGACCCGCAGCGGCCCGTGGAACACGACCTCGCCCCCGGCGAACATCCGTCGCGGCAGGCCGACGGGCGGCAGGAACGAGCCGCGTACGGGATGCCCGTCGCCCCCCAGCACGGACGAGACGGGCCAGCGCGCCAGCGCCGCCCAGTGCCACAGCGGCGGCAGCTCCGCGCCCGGCCCCGGCACCGGCACGCCGTCGTCGAACAGGGCCGCGAGCGCGGCGACCGGCGTCGGGTCGACCAGTTCGTCACTGACGACAGTGGACGGCTCCCACCCCTGCACGCTGCTCCCCGCCCTCCGCCGTGACCGCCGCGAACCACGGTACGCCCCGGGCGGGCCCGCAGGGCAGTGCGCGGTCGCCCCGGGGGGAGGGCGAGCGTCAGCGGGCGGAGATGATGCCGCCGGGCAGCAGGGCGCCGAGGGTGGACGTGTCGTTGACCATGTTGAACACGTCCAGCACCGGCTGGAGCAGCGCGCCGACGGGCCCGCCGGCGGCCAGCGAGTCGGCCGCGGCCGGAGTGGTGAGCGCGACGGTCAGCAGCGCGCCACCGGCCACGGCGCAGGTGAGACGGCCCTTGAGCTTCATGGACACCTCCATGGGAGTTACCGAGAGTGATCGTCCAGCACTCTACGTGACAGGAGGGTTCCCGGCCGGTAAGGCGCACGGTCAGGGCTGGACAGGGAGCATGACCTCCACCGTGGTGCCCGTCCCCGGCGCGCCGCCGACCAGGCAGATGCCGCCCAGTTCGGCCGTGCGCTCGCGCATCGAGGTCAGGCCGACGCCGGAACGGTGCTCGGGCGGCAGGCCGCGGCCGTCGTCGGCGACCAGCAGGCGCAGCGCGCCGGGCTCGCGGCGCAGCTCGACCCGGACCCGGGTGGCCCGCGCGTGCCGCCGCACGTTCGTCAGCGCCTCCTGCGCGATCCGGTAGACGGCCACCTCGACGGCGGCGGGCAGGCCGGTCAGGTCGCCCTCGGTGATCACCTCCGCGGCGGGACCGTCCGGCGCGGCCAGCGCCCGCACGGCGGCGGCCAGGCCCAGGTCGTCCAGGGCGGGCGGGCGCAGGCCGTAGACGAGCTGCCGCAGGTCGCCGGTGACGGCGTCCATGCCGGTGCGCAGCTCGCGCAGCAGCCCGTCGGCCGCCTCCGGCGAGCTCTTCAGGCTGAGACGGGCCATGTTGACGGTCATTGCCAGCCCGCTGAGCGTCTGGCCGAGGCCGTCGTGCAGGTCCCGGCGCAGCCGGCGGCGCTCCTCCTCGCGGGCGGCCAGCATGCGTTCGCGAGAACGTTGCAGGTCGGCGGCCAGGCGGACCGCGTGGGCCACGTCGGCCGCGTACGGGACCAGCGTGTCCAGCACCCGCTCGTCGTGCGCGGCGGGGAAGCGGCGCGCGGCGGGCGGGCCGACCAGCAGCCGGCCCACCCATTCGCCGTGCCAGATCAGGGGCACCTCGCGCGGGGAGTCGCCGACCTGCCCGCGGTCCGTGCTCGCCACGCTGACCGGATGGCCCGGCTCGCCGCTGGTCACCTCCACGGCGACGCCGCGTACCGCCAGGCCCTCGCGCAGCACGCCGATCACCGCCGCCAGCGCCTGCGCCGGATCGCCCCGGCGCACCTCCTGCGCCAGCCGCTCGGCCAGCACGCGCGGATCGCCCACCGGTCCGTAGAGCAGGCGGTCGACCGCGCGTTGCAGCGCCCGCCGCAACGGCTGGAAGAACGCGCCCGTGAGCAGCGCGGAGGCGAGCCCGGCGACCTGGTGGTACCCCGACACCAGCAGGCTCGACAGCGTGGCCACCCCGAAGTAGACCCCGCCGACCACGGCCAGCAGCCCGGCGGCGACGAACGTCCGGCTGACGACGGTGTCGATGCCGTAGAGCCGGTAGCGGGTCACCGAGATCACCATCGACACGGGGATGACCGCCGCCCACCCGATCGACAACCAGTACAGCTCCGGCACGACGACGCCGGCGAGCATGAAGACGATGTACCCGCCGAAGGAGAACAGCGGCCAGCCGATCTGCCGCCGCACGACCGGGTCGGCGCGGCGGAAGCGCAGCACCATCGACCACGCCGCCAGCGGCAGCGTCGAGAGGATCCCGGTCCAGGCCACCACCGTGACCACCGGCCAGATCGGCGCCAGCTCCGGGACCTGTAACGGGTTGGGGATGACCGCGGGCAGCGGATACCCCTCGGCCGGCGGGTCGGGACGCAGGAACATGTGGGCCAGCTCCACCGCGGTCGACACCGCGCCGAGCAGCACCACCAGACGCCAGCGCCGCGACGGCAGCCTGCCGTCGGGGGAGTACAGCGGCAGCAACATCTCCAGCAGCAGCCCGGACACCGCCCAGCCGACCTGCGCGGGGAACCTCAGCAACCCCGCCAGCGGGAGATCCCCGCCCGCCGCGGCGGCCAGCATCGCCGACTGGCAGAACGTGTTGACCGCACCGCCGAGACCGCCCGCGCACATCAGCCACGCCAGCCTGAGCCGCGGCCGGTGCACGATGAGGAACGCGCTGAAGGCCGGAAACGTGACCCCAGCCGCGGCCAGCGGGCTGAAGATCTCCGGCAGCCGCCACTCCGGCGGCAGCGCCGCGTACATCAGGACCGCCGCGAGCACCAGCACCGGCGAGACCACGGCCAGGACGACGGCGACCACCCGGGCTGCCCACGCCATCCGTCCCCGCCTTCCGGCTGCCGTTCCCGCCCGACCCTAGCGTGCCCGCGGAACGGTCCGCCATGAGCGGGCCGGCCGGCCGGATCGACCGGCGGGTCAGCGCAGCGACCGCAGCAGGGCTTCGCGGTCGAGGGCGTCCACGGGCCACGTGCGGGAGCGCAGGGTGCCCCGGTCGCGGTAGGCGCGCATGATGGCGACGTGTTCCGGCAACCGGACGAACCCCCGCAGGTCCTCCTCGCTCCGCCACACCGACAGCGAGCCGACCCGGCGGCCGGTGAGGTCCGCCCAGAGCCACATGCCCACCGCGCCCGGCAGGCCGGGCCAGTGGCGGCTCAGGGAGCGGCCGTGCCGGGCGATGCCGGGCAGGTCGAGCAGCCGCCGCGGGCGGAAGTCCGTCAGGGCGGCGACCAGCGGCCCCGGCCGGTCGTTCTCGGGGCCGGGGATCCAGCGTGAGGTCAGCATGCGGCGCACCGGCCGGACTCGGAGGTCATGCCGTCAAACTATATTAACGACCGATCGTTTGCATATCTGAGGGGTGGCGGTCAGTCGCGGCCGGGCGAGAGAGCGGCGGCCAGCTCGCGCCAGTGGGGCATCGCCGTCCGGCCCGGCTCGATCCCGATCACCTGCACGGCGACGTGGTCGGCGCCGGCGTCCACGTGGGCGCGCAGCTTGCCGACGACGGTGTCCAGATCGCCCCAGAAGACGAAGTCGTCCACCAGGCGGTCGCTGCCGCCGCCGGTGATCTCGTCCTCCGCGTACCCGAGCCGCCGGAACTTCGCCACGTTGTACGGCGTGCTCAGGTAGGGGCGCAGGTGCTCGCGGGCGGCGGCGCGGGCCGTGGCGGGGTCGGTCTCGAACAGCACCGGATGCTCGACGGCCAGGAACGCGTCCGGGCCGAGGAGCTGCCGTGACTCGGCGGTGTGCGCGACGTTGACGTGGTAGGTCTGGGCGCCCGCCGCGCGGTCGCGGGCCAGTTCGAGCATCTTGGGCCCGTACGCGGCCAGCAGGCGGCGCACGCCTGACTTCGGAGCCGGGTTGACGGTCTCCAGCTCGTCCAGCTCGTCAAGGTAGGTCCGCATGGCGGTCAGCGGGGTCGTGCCGGGGCGGGGGGCGCCGCCGAAACCCAGGCCGAGGACGTGCCGGTCGGGGTAGGCGTCGGCCAGCAGCAGGGCGGCGCCGTACGTCCACCTGGCCTCGCGGGCCCAGATCTGGGCGATGCCGTTCACGATGTGCATCCGCCGCGTGCACGACAGCAGGAAGCCGGCGTGCGTGAGCGCCTCGCGCCCGAGCAGCTCGGGCATCCAGAACGCCCGCCATCCCTGCTCCTCCAGCTCCTGGATCGACTCGCGCATCTGCGCGGCCGGCACGTGCTCGAAGTCGAAGGTGTAGATCCCGAACGTGCCGAGATCCAGGCCGTCGATGCTGCCCATGGGACGTCCCCTCATCGTGTGTCGATCCTCAGGAACATAGACATATCGCAAAATGTCGATATATGAAACCGGTCGACCTCTCGCGGGAGGTGCCGCCTCTGCGGCGTGCTGCCTCTACAGCGTGCGGCCGAGGGTGGCGACGAGCTGGGCGATGCGCCGCTCGTCGCGCTTGTAGTGCGTCCACTTGCCCACGCGCGTGGCGCGTACCAGCCCCGCGCGCTGCAGCTCGCTCAGGTACGCCGACACCGTGGACTGCGCCAGCCCGACCCTGGCCTGGATGTGCGTCACGCACACCCCCACCTCCACCGGGTCGGCGATCGCCCCCTCCAGCGAGAAGTGGCGCTCCGGCTCCCGCAACCAGGTCAGCAGTTGCAGCCGGGTCGGGTTCGCCAGCGCCCGCAACGCGTCGGACAGCTCGGAATCGGTCATCAGTGGAGCTTCCGCCATGGATGCCAGCATAGTGAGCCATCGTCGTATCCGGGTATTTCGATGCGTGCCAGCTCGGCGCCCGCGCGGGTCCCCAAGGGGAGGCAACGCCTCGGTAGATTTCTCCCACTCGAAGTAATCCATCCAGTCAAGACGATTGCCTCAAATAAGTCGATCGCCTTATATTCCGAAGTGTCGGGCTTTCAAGCTGGAGGACGCATGACCGCTGACGCGATCCCCGATTTCCCCTTCGACCGCCCCACGGCGCTGGAACCGCCGCCACAACTCGCCGACCTGCGGGAGAAATGCCCCGTGGCCCACGTGCGCCTGCCCAGCGGCGACGTGGCGGCCCTGGTGACCAGGTACGACGACGCCCGCGCCGTCATGGCCGACCCCCGCTTCAGCCGCAACCTCGCCCGCGAGGGCGCCGCCCGGCTGTCCACCACCGAGGACGGCGGCCTGTTCAACCGCCGCAAGGACGGCGCCGGCGACATCGGCGAGGGCGAGGGCCACATGCGGTGGCGACGCCTGCTGAGCCGCTGGTTCACGGCCCGCAAGATGGAGGTCTGGCGCCCCCGCGTCCAGGCCATGGCCGAGGACCTCCTCGACTCCATGCTGGCCAAGGGCTCCCCGGGCAACCTGTCGTCCGGCCTGGCCCTGCCGCTGCCGGTACGGGTCATCTGCGCGCTGGTCGGCGCGCCGAGCTCGGACCAGGACAAGTTCGCGCACTGGTCGCGCACGATGCTGACCCTGACGCGCAACACGCAGGAGGAGGTGGACACGGCCTACCGGGAGTTCAACGCGTACGTGTCGGACCTGATCGACCGCAACCGCGCCGACCCCGGCGACGACCTGCTCAGCGAGCTGACCCAGATCACCGACGCCGAGGACGGCAGGCTCAGCCAGGACGAGCTCATCGCCACCGTGCGCGGGCTGCTGCTGGCCGGCCACGAGACCACGTCCAACATGATCGCCATTATGACGGCGATGCTGCTGTCCGACCGCCAGCGCTACGAGGCCGTGATCGACGACCCCGACCTGATCCCGGGCACCGTGGAGGAGGTCCTGCGGCTGGACAGCACGTTGTCGGCCATCGGCGGCGTGCCCCGGTTCATCACCGAGGACGTCGAGCTGAGCGAGATCACCGTGCCCGCCGGCAGCACGCTGATCCCCAACATCCCGGCGGCCAACCGCGACCCGGCCAAGTTCGCCGACCCCGACCGGTTCGACCCGCGCCGGGAGAACAGCGGCCAGCACCTCACCTTCGGCGCCGGCCGCCACTACTGCCTCGGCCAGCCGCTGGCCAGGGTGGAGCTGCAGGTCGTCCTGGGCCTGCTGGCACGGCGGCTGCCCGGCCTGCGGCTCCGCGACGACCCCCGCGAGCTGCGGCTGCGCACGGGCGGCCTGTCCGGCGGCCTCCAGGACGTGTGGGTCACCTGGTGACCCGCTGACCTCAGCCGGCGGCATGGGATAGCGTTCGGGGACGGTGGTGGAAACGAGATCGAGGACCGGTCATGGACGTCAGTACGGCGGTCGCCGCGCCGTCTCCCCGCTCGATCCGGGCCAAGGACAGGATCATGCAGACCGCGGAGCGGCTCTACGCCGAGCACGGCTTCGCGCACGTGTCGATCAGGATGATCCGCGAGGCCGCGGGCCAGCGGAACAAGTCCGCCGTCCAATACCACTTCAGCACCCGTGACGAGCTGATCCACGCGATCCTGTCCCGTCACGCGGCCGCCATCGACCGGCACCGCCTGCCGATGGTGGCCGCGCTGGAGACCTCGGGCGAGGTGTCGCTGCGCGACTGGATCACGTGCGCGATCGCGCCGAGCATCGAGCACCACATCGAGCTGGGCACCCCGTCCTGGTACGGGCGGTTCCTGGCCCAGGCCGTCGTGGAGCCGTCCCTGCGCGAGTACGCGGCGCGGGCGACGTTGAGCACGCCCTCGTTCCGCCGGCTGGAGCTGCTGCGCCCGCCGTCGATGCGCGACCGGGAGCACGAGCTGTCCGAGCGGCAGGCGGCGATGGTCCGGCTGCTCGTCGTGCACATGAGCGCCGAGCTGGAGGCCGACCTGGCGGCCGGCCACGCCGCCGCCGGTTCAGTCGAAGAATCCTGGCGGGCTCTGGGCGAACATCTTGTCACCGCCGTCTGCGGACTCAGCGGCGCCCTGCTGTCTTAGAGAGTCCCTGTCCGGTACGCGCACGATCTCCCCGCCGGTGCCGCGAGGGGCGCCGTAGTGGCGGACCGCCTGGTAGTACAGCTTGGCCAGCGCGTTGCAGCTCGGCTGACGGAAGAGCGAGTACTGGGTGCACACCTGCTTGAGGTCGAAGAAGAACGCCTTGTCGATGCGCTCCTTGTTCGCCGGGAAGTCGCCGACGGCCTGGTAGTTCCGGTAGCCGAAGTCGTGCCGCCGGCACGGGATCGAGAAGTCGAAGCCGAGCGGCTGGTCGGGGCTGCTCGTACAGCCGTCGCTCGACCAGTCGAAGTCGAAGTCGGACCACGACCCCCGGTCGGCCCAGGCGTCCCGCCAGGCCGCGGCGCTGGACGCGGTGGGTTGCGTGAACCCCGAGAGCGTGGCGAGCTTCTCCTCCAGCGTCACCGCCTGGGCCGGCGGCGCGACCGCGAGAACGGCGACCAGCGAGAGAGCGAGCGGGACCGGCGCCCCGAGAGCCCGTCTGACCATGGGAACCTGCCTGTTTCGACCGGGACGGGAACATGTCATGGTCAGGTTCGCCCGCCGGCCCGCCGCGACCTGGGAATTCCGGGAAAACCCGTGGCAAAGGTCGTGTCCGGTTTCCGACGAGGGACGCCGCCGGCGGCCCGTCCGGCGCTCAGGCGCGGGCGTCAGCCCAGGCCGTCGGCGTGGTTCATCTCCTCGGCCTGGGCCAGCGCCTCGGCCAGGGGCGGGACGTCCCAGACCGTGCGTTCGGCGTCCGTGGTGACGGGGTCGACGCGGTAGAGGGACCAGCGGCCGCCGATGTCGACGTACTGGGTGCCGTACCGCTGGGGCAGGCCCATCTGCAGCAGCCACCGGTCGAGGGCCGAGGCCGCCAGCCTGCGGGCGGGCCGGCAACCGGCGTCGGCCGCCCGCCGCGCCAGCTCGAAGGCCAGGTGGTAGTGCTCGGCCAGCCCGCCGTGCTGCATCACCGCGGCCAGGTGGTAGTAGTCGCCCGGCGAGCGCACCTCTCCGGCCGCGAACTTCTCCATGCAGCGCGCCCGCCGGGCCAGGCCGCGCTCGCCGTCGTCGCCGCGCTCGCCGCCGTCGCCGGGCACGCCGTCGCGCCGGTCGTCCTGGTCGCGGTCGAACAAGTCACGCAGCTCCGGATCGCCGGGCGCCTCGCGGTCGGGGTCGGCGAGCTTGGCGAGGATTTCCGGAAGGCTGAACATTTGGCTGCGCGGCGCGGCCGACCATCTGCGCGCCGCTCGCGCGCGGCCCTTTCCAGTACGGTTATCCGCCACGTCTGCCAGCGTGCCGGGACAACCCGGGGCGCGCAAGACGGCGCCACGCCGCAATATAGGGAAAATGTAGGGCCGCCGCCCGTTGACGCTTTATTGGGCCGGGGCGATGATGGCCGCGAAAGGGGCGCCCGCGCCTCCGCCGGAAATGAGGGAATGCGTGACCCTGCTTAAGGATGCGAATACTCGACACCCCGGGGCGCCTGCCGGCGTGCCCGCGGAGCGCCGGAACGCGGCCTTGAGCTGCGGGTTCTTGGCGGGTGATGGCAGGGGCTGAGCAGATGGAGCCCGCACCCGGCGCCATGGCGCTCCTGTGCGCCGGCCGGCCCGAGTTCGCCGCCGATTTCCGGGCGCATGAATTCATGCCCTTCGGCCCGGAGGTCCGGTCCATTGACTCGGGGTGGTGCAGAATTCTAGAACGGTCATCGCCGGGAAGCGTTTCCGACGCGGCCGGTGATAACGCGCGGCGGATGCGGATCGCGATATTACGCACAAGCCCCGAGTGCAAATGGCCCGGCCGCGCCGAGTGGGCGTACGAGGAAGCGCGTGGCATTCCGGGCCCGCCGCTCATCGGCGGCGCGGCATGAGCGATCTCGTCGCCTCCGCCGCGGACGCCCTGCGCGCGCTCGACGAGGCGCTGCTCGGCCTGCTGAAGGCGCTCCCGCCCGAGGACCCCGGCGCGCGGGCGGAGCTCCGGGCCGAACTCGAACGGGCGGGCGTCACGGACGAGGTCGCCGGCCGCTGCCTGCGCGTCCTGCGGATGGTGTTGTCCGGCGAGCACGCGCGCCCGAGCGACTGGATCGGGGTGACGGCGGTGTTCCAGTGCGGTTTCTGCGGCTCGGCGCCCGACCCCGCCGATCTCGTCGTCGGCAAGTCGGTCTCGATCTGCCTGGGATGCGCGCTGCTGGCGACGGCCGGGGCGGTGCGGGGCGAGCGGGAGCCGGTGGAGCGGCCGTGCGCGTTCTGCGGCGCGCGGGCCGTGCCCGCCCACCTGGGCGCCGACGGCGACAGGACGGTCTGCCGCGCCTGCGGCGAGCTGGTGCTCTACATCATCGCCAGCAAGAAGCGCGCCGATTGACGCCCGGGGCCGGCGGGACGGGCGTCAGCCGCCCTGGGTGTAGATCGTCCGCCACCGCGAGCACCGGCCGACGGGCCGCGCGCCGTTGCCGCGGCACACCTGCGCCCGGATCTGCAGCGCGCCGCCGACGTTCTTGCGGAAGGAGCCGGTGCCCGGCAGGCAGTTGTAGACGCCGTGCGTGCGCCAGCGGCCGTTGCTCGCGCTCTGGTACCTGATCAGGAGCCACGAGCAGCCCTTGCCGCGGTCGTCGTCGAGGGTGCCGGTCACGGCCAGCCCCGACTGGCCGGCCACGACCTTGCCGCGGGCGGTCGCCAGGCCGTCGGTCGAGTGCAGGGCGCCCCACCTCCAGCTCGCCGGGTCGGCGGCGGTGTCGGCGGCGGCCGCCGTGCTCAGCGCGGTCAGCGTGAGGACGGCGGCGCCCAGGGCGGTCAGGACGCGGGTCGGAAGATGGTTCGTCACCGGTCCAGGACTACCGGCCGGTACTTGTGGCCGACTTGGAAGCGGGCTGCGGCGTCAGAGTGCGGGGCAGCGGGCGGGGGCGGCGCCGTAGGCGTACCGGAGGAAGTCGACCAGGTAGGCCGACCAGGCGTTCCAGTCGTGGCCGCCCCTGCTGTAGCAGTAGCGGTGGCCGACGCCGAGGCCGGTCAGCGTGGCGTCGAACTCGCTCGCGTACGCCCCGAGGATCGGCTCGCTGACGCTCGCGGCGTCGTCGCTCGCCCTGGTGTCGTAGCCGCACGCGGCGGGGGCGGGCCCGGCGCCGTCCGGGACGCTCGGGAGGCTCGCGCAGCCGCCGGCGTACAGCGCCAGCCGTCCGTCATAGGGGGCGTACCTGCCCTGGGTGACCAGGTCGGCGGGGTTGGCGGCGGGCCAGTCGTCGACCGTGCGGCCGTGGAAGACCGTGGTGGTGTGCGGGCCGAACAGGGTGTCCAGGCGGTAGCGGCGCTGCACCTCCTGGTCGAGGACGGGCAGCGGGCTGCCGCTGTCGTACTTGTTGACCCGGAACTCGCCCAGGTCGGTCAGCTCGATCGCCGCGCCCGACTGCCACATGGAGTCGGAGATGGTGCGCTGGGCGGGCCTGGCGCGCAGGTCGATGCCGGGCGAGAACGCGCCGATCACCGAGAAGACGCCGGGGTGCGCGGCCGCGTACCGCAGGGTGCCGTAGCCGCCCATGGACAGGCCCGCCAGACCGCGTCCCGACCGGTCGGCGACGGTGTTGAAGTTGCTGTCGATCCACGGGATGAGCTGGTCGATGTGGTACGTCTCCCACTTCGGTGCGAAATATCCGTCCGTACGGCCGGCCCAGTCCGCGTACCAGCCGGTCATCCCGCCGGTCGGCATCACCACGATGCCGTCGAAGGAGCCCGCGGTTCGGACGAGGGAGACGAGGTCGGCCTTGACGGTCCACGAGTCGTAGTTGTCGCCGCCGCCGTTGAGCAGGTAGAGCGCCCGATAGGGGGTGGCCCGCGAGGGGTCGTAGTCCTTCGGCAGGTAGACGCGGACGGTGATCGGGCGCGTCAGCGGGTCGATGACCGGGGCGCCGCCGGACGCCTGGAAGATCGCCGTCGAGGTCATCGTGACGTCCCGCAGCTCCGAGCCGTCGCTCTGCGGACGACGTCGTACGTCGACGCAGGTGATGCCATGACCGTCGGGGCGGGGCAGCACGGCCGCGCACCCGGACTCCTGTGTGGGCGCCGCCTGCGCCACCCCCGGGCCTGCGAACGTGCCTGCGACCATCAGTAATCCGGCAAGGGCTGAGGTGAACCGCATCGCTCTCCTTCGGTTCGGGCTCCCGACCGCCCCAACTTACGGGGGGACCGGCGGCCGGCGCGTCAACCGCCGGACCGAAGGAGGTCAACTTCTGCCGTACGCCTCGGCTTCTGCCGTATGCCTCCGCTTCTTCCGTACGAGTCAGTGCAGGTGCGCGGCCGTCCAGCAGTCGGGCGCGCCGGGCTTTCCGCACGTCGTCAGCTCGCGCAGCACCCCGGCCAGGGACGCCGTCCGGGCGTTGCCGGGGTCGTTGGACTCCTGGCGGGGGTCGGTGACGGTGTTGTAGTACTCGGGCTTCGGGTCGTTCTCGTACTCGACGTACAGCTCTCCCGCGGTCCGCACGGCGTTGTAGGTGGGCGGCTGCGCGTTGCCCTGCCTCAGCCGGTCGGCGTCGGGGTCGGGCCTGCCGGGCGTCCGCGGGTCGGGCTTGACGTGCTCGACCAGCGCCGCCTGCCGCCAGTCCGCGACCTGCCGGCCCTGGACGAGGGGGAGCAGGCTGCGGCCGTCCCGGCTGTCGCGGATCGCCGGGGCGACGCCGGCCATGTCGAGGAAGGTCGCGAACAGGTCCACGTTCTGGGCGATGGCGCCGGTCACCAGCCGGTCGCGCTCTCCGGTGACCGGCCGCCTGACCAGCAGCGGAACCCGGACGTCGTGGTCGTAGGCAGTGGACTTGCCGCGGACCAGGCGGTGCTGGCCGAGGTGGAAGCCGTTGTCGCTGGCGAACACCACGTAGGTGTTGCGGCGCTCCGGCTCGGTGAGCGTGGACAGCACCCGTCCCACCATGTCGTCGACCGACTGGACCATGCGGATCCGGTCACGGAAGTCCTCGCGCAGCTCCTCGGCGCGCTTCGCCTCGATCGGGGCCCGGCGCACCCAGGACGGCTTGTCGGCGGTGTCCTCGTCGTAGGAGGGCAGGGTGGTCACGTCGATGCCGGTGCAGTCGGGGCCGCCGCAGTCGCCGTGCGGGAACTCGCCGTCAGGGAAGCGGTCCTTCGGACGGTCGCGCGGCGCGGGCGGGAAACGCGGCTCGGTGTCGCCGGGCCGGACGTCCACCCGGTTGTGCGGGGAGAAGGGCGAGACCTGGAGGAAGAACGGCCGGCCGGGGGCGTGCTCGCGGGAGCGCTCGATGAAGCCGGTCGCCCGCTGGGCCAGCTCGTCCACCAGGTAGTCGCCCTTGGAGGGGGCGATCGGTCGCCGGTCGCCCGACTCCTCCCTGATGTAGCGGGTGAGCTGGTACCTGAACTCGTTGTAGCCGCCGCCCGCTGAGACGTGCCATTCGTCCCAGCCGTCCGGCACCTGGTAGCCGGGGCGGGCGGGGTACTCGTTGATGTATTTGCCCAGGTAGCCCGTGCGGTATCCGGCCTGGTGGAGCGGGACGGCGTAGGTGCGGCCCTCGTGCCGGGCGAACGCCTCGTAGCCGCCGCGGTCGTAGCCCTGGTTGGTCCGTACGCCGGTGTTGTGGGGGAACTGGCCGGTGAACATCGAGGCGCGGGAGGGGCAGCAGAGCGAGTCGGACACGTAGTAGTCGGTGAACGTGGTGCCGCCCTCGGCGAGCCCGCGGACCGTGTCCATGTAGGGCAGCAGGTCGGCGGACAGGTCGTCCACCAGGAAGAAGATGATGTTCGGCCGGGTGGGGGTGGCGGCGGACGCCGGGGGCGCGGGGGAGGCGATGAGCAGAGCGAGGATCGCGGCCACCGCCGCAGCCAAGCTTCTCCTGATATTTCGGGACAACGACATGACTGCCTCGTAAGCGGTGGTAGGGGAGCAACGGCGCTGCCCACTAATACCAGACAAACTACCCACAAAGCACAAAACCTCCCACACCCACCCCACCCATCACCGCAGCTCAGCAGCCTCGGGCCCGGAGAGCGAAGGGGTGGAGAGCGCCAAGGGCGCGAAGGGGTGAAGAGAGGAAGGCCCGAAGGGTGCGGAGGGCGGGAAGGGGCGAAAAGGGGAAGGCCGCAATGTGCGGGGAGGGTGCGGAAGCCGAGGGTCGTCGAAAGCGAAGGGGCGCGTCTGTGGTCGCCGTTCCGGGGGTGGGGTGGGTCAGGGGGTGAGGACGCGGGTCAGGGTTTCCTGGACGGTGGCGCGGACGGTGGCCGGGTCGTCCAGGTCGAAGCCCACCACCAGGCCGTCCCTGACCAGGAGGAGGATGTCGGCGGTGCGTTCGGCGTCGGCGTGGCCGTCGGCGGCCAGCAGGTCGCGGTACAGGTCGCGGTGCCAGCGCCGGTGCTCGGCGATGGCCTGCCGTACCGGATGCGCCGGATCCGGGTACTCGGCCGCCGTGTTGACGAACGGGCAACCGCGGTAACCGGAGCCGGACCCGAACTCGCACATGAACGCGAAGACGGCCGCCAGCGTCTGCCGGGGTGAGTCAGCGCGCAGCGTGTCCACCATGGCCCGCTGCGCCGCGCCCTGCTCGGCGATGTACGCCCGGACCAGCTCGTCCTTGCTCGGGAAGTGGTGGTAGAAGGTCGCCTTCGCGACGCCCGCCGCCGCGATGATCCGGTCGATCCCCACCGAGTGCACGCCCTCGGCGTAGAACAGCCGCGCCGCCGTCTCCAGGATCCGGGTGCGGGCCGGGCTCGGGCGAGGCTCCTTCACCGTCTCTGCGCTCACCCCTTGACGCTACCAGACAGACCTGTCTAGTCTCAGCTCAACGAACCAGACAGACAGGTCTGTCTAGTGAAGACGAACGAAGGGCAACCGGTCATGAGCATGTACACCGCCATCGCCACCTCGGCCGGCCGCGACGGGCGCGCGGTCTCCTCCGACGGCAGGCTGGACGTCAAGCTGGCCCTGCAGAAGGAGCTGGGCGGCGACGGCGAGGGCACCAACCCCGAGCAGCTCTTCGCCGCCGGCTACGCGGCCTGCTTCGCCTCGGCCATGCGGCTGGTGGCCGGGCAGAAGCGGATCGACGTCTCCGACGCCTCCGTCACGGCGGAGATCGGCCTGTCGCCCAACGGCGCGGGCGGCTTCCAGCTCGACGCCACGCTCCGCGTCGAGCTGCCCGACGAGATCGCCCCCGAGGTCGCCCGCGAGCTGGTCGAGGCCACCCACCAGGTCTGCCCCTACTCCAACGCCACCCGCGGCAACATCCCGGTCAACCTGATCGTCGAGTGACGGGATCCGCGCCCCGGAAGATCGGCCGGAGGTAGAGACGGGAGACTTGGAGTGTGACATGTTACATGCCATGCGAATCACTCTCTCCGCGGCGGCCGCCCTCCTGGCGATCGCCGCGCTCGGCGTCCCTTCCGTCTCCGCCGCGGCGGCGGAGACCGCGGCGCCGCCCGCGAAGAAGGTGAGCAGGGAGATCTCCCCGCTCAGCCCGCAGCAACGCGAGCAGGCGGCGCTGCGCAGGCAGGCCGTCGAAGGCGTCTTATCCCCGGACGCGGCGGCGGCCAAGGCGCGGCCCGGCCGCTCGGTCAAGGTCGGCCACCGCTACGTCGAGCTCGCCCAGGAGCGCAAGGACCAGGTCTTCGTCGTCCTGGCCGAGTTCGGCGACAAGGTGGACAACGAGACGAAGATCGACGGCCAGATCAAGTACGGCGGCCAGCCGGGCCCCCGCCACAACGCCATCCCCGACCCGCGCGGCACCGACGACAACCACACCCTCTGGCGCCCCGACTTCGACCGCGCCTCCTACGCGAAGTCCTACTTCGCGACCGGCGGCAACTCCCTGCGCGACTACTACCGCCTCCAGTCCTCCGGCCGCTACGACCTCGACGGCTACGTCAGCGACTGGGTACGCGTGCCGTACAACGAGGCCCGCTACGGCAGCGACCGGTGCGCCCCCGAGGAGGGCGGCATCTGCTGGAACAACTGGGACCTGGTGCGCGACTCGGCCAACGCCTGGTACGAGGCCGAGAAGGCCAAGGGCAGGACGGTGGAGCAGATCCGCGCCGAACTGGCCAAGTACGACGTCTGGGACCGCTACGACCACGACAACGACGGCGACTTCGACGAGCCCGACGGCTACCTGGACCACTACCAGGTCGTGCACGCCGGCGTGGACGAGACCTGGGGCGGCGGCGCGCAGGGCGCGGACGCCGTCTGGGCCCACCGCTACTTCGCCTACTGGCCCGAGCGCGGCCAGGCCGGTCCCGAGGGCAACCGCAACGGCGGCACCCAGATCGGCGACACCGGCATCTGGGTCGGCGACTACCTGACGGTCGGCGAGAACAGCGGCGTCGGCCTGACCGCCCACGAGTTCGGCCACGACCTCGGCCTGCCGGACCTGTACGCGGGCGGCGGGGACAACTCGGTCAACTTCTGGTCGCTGATGTCGTCCGGCTCCTACCTGAGCTCGCGGACCGGCCCGCTCGGCGAGTACGCCGGCGACCTGGACGCCTGGAGCAAGCTCCAGCTCGGCTGGCTGGCCTACGACCGGGCCCGCGCGGCCACCCCCTCCACGCACACCCTCGGCGTCGGCTCCTACAACACCCGCGATCCGCAGGCGCTCGTGGTGGATCTGCCGGCGCGCGAGATCAGCACTCCGCTGGGCAGGCCGTACCAGGGGGAGTGGCAGTGGTGGAGCGGCAAGGGCGACAACCTTGAGCAGACGCTCACCCGGCAGATCGACCTCTCCCGGGCCACGGAGCCGACGCTCAAGGCGCACGCGGCCTACGCGATCGAGCAGGGCTACGACTTCCTGTACGCCGAGGTCTCCCGCGACGGCGCGGCCTGGACGCCGGTCGGGCAGCCGCTCACCGGAAGCTCGGACTGGCGGGAGATCGCCTACGACCTGAGCCCGTACGCGGGCGGGAAGGTCTGGTTCCGCTTCCGCTACTCGACCGACTCCAACACCTCCGAGTCCGGCTTCCGGCTGGACGACGTCCAGGTGCCCGGCGTGTTCGCCGACGACGTCGAGCAGGGCGAGGGCGAGTGGACGGCGGTGGGCTTCGCCCGCAGCGGCGAGGTGGGCGTGCAGCGCTTCTCCCGGGCCTACCTCGCCGAGAACCGGCGCTACACCGGGTACAACGCCTACCTGCGGACCGGGCCGTACAACTTCGGGTGGACCGGCAGCCAGCGGGTCGAGCACTACCCGTACCAGCAGGGCGTGCTCATCTGGCTCTGGGACGCCTGGTACGGCGACAACACCACCCGCGACCACCCCGGCGAGGGCATGATCCTGCCCGTCGACGCCCGGCCCGAGCCGCTGCGCTGGGCCAGTGGGTCGGCGGCCGGGGCGCGGCTGCAGGTGTTCGACGCGCCGTTCGGCAACGCGCGCACGGACCGGCTGCGGCTGCACTCGGCGGGCGTGCCCGCCGTGTTTCCGGCGCGTCCGGGCGTTCCGGTGTTCGACGACCACCGTGGCGTCTACTGGCACCCCGATCTGCCGCAGCTCGGCGTGAAGGTGCCGGACACCGGCACCCGGATCGCCGTCCTGCGTGACGGGGACCGCGCGCTGGTTCGCGTCTCCGCCTCCTAACGGCGGCTGCGGCCCGCGCGCGGGAGCGCGGGCCGCAGGTCGATGGGCGTTTACGACCGTTTTAGGTGGTTCTGGGCAGGGTTGTTGTGTTGTCTCCCATGGAGAGGAAAGATCATGACCTCTGGGCCTGACGGATTCGGCAAGGCGGAGACCCTGGAGAACGAACCGCCCAGGCGCCGATTCCCCCGCTCCGTACTGCTCGCCGCGACCACCGCGGTCGTCCTGGCCACCGGCGCCGGCGTGGCCGCCGCCTCGGCGCTCTCGCCGGCGACGTCGCCCACCGGGACGCCCCCGTCCGCCGCGAGCCCGTCGGCCGTCCCGTCGGGCTCGCCGTCCGGCAAGCCGTCCGACAAGGGACGCGGCTGGGGACGCGGGTTCGGCGGCCCGCCCGTCCACGGCGAGTTCGTCGTCCCCGACGGGCAGGGCGCGTACGTGACGGTGGCCACCCAGTACGGCGAGGTCACCGCCGTCGGCCAGGACTCCCTCACGGTCAAGAGCGAGGACGGCTACACCAAGCAGTACGCCGTCAACGCCGACACCCGGGTCAACCGCGACCAGGGCATCGACGCCATCAAGACCGGCCAGAAGGTCATGGTCAGCGCCAAGGTCACCGGCGGCACGGTCACCGCCGTCACCGTCCACGACGTGACCGCCCGCGACGGCCGCGGCCGGCACCCCCACGGCGACGACCACTGGGGCGACAGGAACGGCGACATGGGCGGCCCCCGACACGGGGGCCACCAGCCGACGCCGTCACCCAGCGCCACCTCCTGAGGGACGCCGGCCCAATTCACGCGGTTATGCCCCCCGTATATACCCTCGGTATATAGTGCGGGGGCATGAGCGTCCCTCTTGCGCTGCTCGGCCTCCTTGAGCGGGAGCCGAGCCACGGCTACGACCTGAAGCGCGACTACGACACCTACTTCGGCCGCGGCAAGTCGCTGCCCTTCGGCCAGGTGTACTCCACCCTCGGCCGGCTGGCCAGGGACGGCAAGGTCACCGCCGGGGAGAGCGAGCCCGGCGACGGCCCCGAGCGCAAGCGCTACGCCATCACCCCCGTCGGCGCGCGTGAGGTCGAGGCGTGGCTGAGCGAGCCGGTCGCGGCCGAGCCGTACCTGCAGACCGTGCTGTTCACCAAGGTCGTGCTGGCGCTGATGCTGGGCCGCGACGCGGCGGCCTACCTCGACCTCCAGCGCGCCACCCACCTGCGGCGCATGCGCGAGTTCGCGCAGATCAAGCGCGGGGACTCGCTGGCCGACGCGCTGCTGGCCGACCACGGCATGTTCCACCTGGAAGCCGACCTGCGCTGGATCGACGTCACCCAGGCGCGGCTGGACGCGCTGGCCGAGCTGGTGCGGGGGTCGTCGTGATCCTGGAGGCCCGCGGGATCAGCCGCTCCTTCGGCCGCACCCCGGCGCTGCGGGAGGCGAGCCTGGAGGTGGCGGCCGGGGAGATCGTGGCGGTCATGGGCCCCAGCGGCTCGGGCAAGTCGACGCTGCTGCACTGCCTGGCCGGGATCTTCACCCCCGACAGCGGCGAGGTGTGGTTCGACGGCAGCCGCCTGGACACCATGAGCGACGACCGGCGCACCCGGCTGCGGCGCACCGCGTTCGGCTTCGTGTTCCAGTTCGGGCAGCTCGTGCCGGAGCTCACCGTCGCCGACAACGTCGCCCTGCCGCTGCTGCTCGCGCGTACCGGGCGCAAGGAGGCGTACCGGCGGGCGGCGGGCTGGCTGGAGCGGCTGGAGCTGGCCGAGCTGGGCGGGCGGCGCATCGGCGAGCTGTCCGGCGGGCAGGCGCAGCGGGTGGCGATCGCCAGGGCGCTGGTGACCGGGCCGCGGGTGCTGTTCGCCGACGAGCCGACCGGCTCGCTCGACTCGCTGACCGGCGAGCACGTCATGGAACTGCTGGTCGGCCTGGCGCGCGAGGAGGGCACGACCGTGCTCGTGGTGACCCACGACGCCCGCGTCGCCTCCTGCGCCGACCGGGAGGTCATCGTCCGCGACGGGCGGCTCACCGACCCCTTCGCCGGTCAGGTCGCCCGGTGATCGCCCTCGGCCTGCGGCTGTCGCTGGCCGGAGGCAGGGAGGCGGCCGCCCGGCTCGCGCTGATCGTCGCCGGCGTGGCGGTCGGCGTGGCGGTGCTGCTGGCCACGCTCTCCCTGTTCAACGCCTTCCAGACGGCCGGCGAGCGCACCTGCTGGGAGTGCACCCGCGGCACCGCCCCCAGCGGCTGGGCCCTCGACGCCACCGCCACCGGCGCCCTGTGGAACTACCACGAGGACTACTACGCCGGACGCCCGATCAGGCGGCTCGACGCCGCCGCGCTCGGCGGCCGGGCTCCCGTCGTCCCCGGGCTGTCCCGCATGCCCGCGCCCGGCCAGTACTACGTCTCCCCGGCGCTGGCCGAACTGCTGGACTCGGCGCCGCGCGCGCAGCTCGCCGACCGTTTCCCCGGCACGAGGGCCGGGACGATCGGCCGCGCCGCGCTCACCGGCCCCGACGACCTGACCATCGTGATCGGCCGCACGCCCGAGCAGGTCGCCGCACTGCTCGGCACCCGGCAGGTCGACACGACGGCCGACGAGCCCGCCGTCGACGGCGACGCCGACATCTACCACTTCGGGTTCGCGATCGCGGCCGTCGGGCTGCTGCTGCCGCTGCTGGTGCTGGTCAACACCGCCACCCGGCTGGCCGCCGCCCGCCGCGAGGCCCGCTTCGCCGCGATCCGGCTGGTGGGCGGCACGTCCCGGCAGGTCAACCTGTTCGCCGCGGTGGACTCCGCGCTCGGCGCGCTGACCGGCACGCTCGCCGGGACCGTGCTCTTCCTCCTGGTACGTCCGGCCGTCGCCGCCGTCCGCGTCACCGGCTCCCGGTTCTTCCCCGACACGGTGACCCCGGCCGCCTGGCAGTACGCGGCCGTGCTCGCCGGCGTCCCGCTGCTGGCCGGGGCGAGCGCGCTGTGGTCGCTGCGCCGGGTCCGGATCTCGCCGCTGGGCGCGCTCAGGAAGGGCGCCCCACGGCCGCCGCGGGCCTGGCGGGCGATCCCGCTGCTGGCCGGGCTGGCGCTGTTCGCGGTGCCGATGTTCCAGACCGACGACCGCAAACCGAACGCCGGGCCGGCCTCGGCGGGCCTGGCGCTGATCATGATCGGGCTGATCCTGGCCGGCCCCTGGCTGACGATGCTGGCCGCCCGCCTGGCCGCCCGGCTGACCGGCGGAGCGGCGACGCTGCTGGCCGCCCGGCGGCTGGCCGCCGACCCGAGGGCCGCCTTCAGGTCGGTGAGCGGGCTCGTCCTCGCGGTGTTCATCGGGACGGCGATCGCCGGGATCGTGCCCGCCGTGGTGGACGGCCAGCGGGCGGTGGCCGGCGGCACGCTGTCCGGCGTGCTGCGCGCCCCGCTCGGCGACCTCGGCGGCGGCGGGTTGTCGCCGAGGGCCGGGGCCGAGCTGGTGGCCCGGCTGCGCGCCTACCCGGGCGTCGGCGTGCTAGGTCTTCCAGTCGGCCGAGACGCCGGACGGCGAGAAGCTCTACGAGGTCGTGACCTGCT
>NZ_JBSFGJ010000083.1:0-28260 GCF_053596515.1 Nonomuraea sp. NPDC001684 | reverse complement strand
CACCTCCAGCGTCAGATCGGTCTTGGCGGTCCTGGTGCCGAACAGGCCGCGGACGTCGTACGGCACCTGGTTGATGGCGACCTGGTACAGCGGCGTACGTGCGGGGTCGCGCGGTGGGCGCAGCTTCTCCACGATGAGGGCGAAGGGCACGTCCTGGTGGTCGAGCGCCTCCATGGTGGTGGCCCGCATCCGGTCGAGGGCCTCGGCGAAGGACGGATCGCCGCCGAGGTCGGCACGCAGCGGCAAAACGTTGACGAACATGCCGACGAGCGGGCTGAGCTCGGGCAGATCCCGCCCGGCGACCGGCGAGCCGATCACCACGTCACTCTGGCCGCTCCAGCGAGCCAGCAGCGCGGCGAAGGCGGTGAGCAGCACCATGAACGAGGTCGCGCCGGCGGCCTTCGCCAAGGCGCCCACTCGTTCCGCCAGCTCGGCGGGCACGGTGAAGGCGTGGTTGGTTCCTGCGTAGCTGAGCTCGGCCGGGCGGGGCCGGTCGGTGGGCAGTTCCAGCGGCACGGACCCGGCCAGCCGGTCGGACCAGTAGGCCAGGCCCCCGTCGAGTTCTCCGGCGTCAAGCCGTGTGCGTTGCCAGGCGGCGTAGTCGGCGTACTGGATGGGCAGCTCGGCGAAGCGGGGCGAGCGGCCGGCACGCACCGCGGCGTGCGCTTCGACCAGATCCTCGGCCATGACCTTCGCCGACCACGCGTCGAAGATCGTGTGGTGGACGACGAGCACGAGCCGCCACTGGCCGCCGCCCAGCTCCACCAGCCTGACCCGCCACAGCGGCGCGCGGTCGAGCGTGAACGGCCGGGCCGCGTCGGCCGCGGCAAGAGCGGCCAGTTCCGCCTCCTGGGCGGATCCGTCGAGCCCGGACAGATCGGTGTGGGTCAGATGCACCGGCACCTCGGGTGCGATGAGCTGCACGACCTTGCCGTCGCGCAGTTCGAAGCGGGTGCGCAGCGGCTCGTGCCGCTGGACCACCAGCCTGAGCGCCTCCTCCACCGGCTTGGGGCCGGCGACGTCCAGCCGCTTCAGGTGGGAGATGGCGCCGATGTTGTAAAGCGGCAGGTCGGGCAGCAACTCAGTGAGGAACCAGATGCGTTCCTGCGCGTGCGAGGCGGGAAACTCGTCCTCTGTCATGGCGTCTCCGTCAGGTGTCGGCGTATCTCCCGTGTGATCGGGTCAAGCGCGCTGACCTCGCCGATCGTGGCCAGCCAGTGCCACTGGTCCAGGGCGTGGTAGAGCCGGTAGAAGGCCAGGCGCCGCGCCCAGTCCTGGGGCAGTGCGCCGTATCCCGCCAGCAGCGCCCGGCGGCGCAGGGAGTCGTCGCGGACGGCGAAGTAATCGGTGCGCGCCAGGTCCATCAGCGGATCGCCGCCGAGCGCGTTCTCGACGTCGATGACGCCGGTCAGCCGCCACCGTCCGGCCTGCTCGGCGACCATGACGTTGCGTTCGTGGTAGTCGTGGTGCAGCAGGACGGGAGTCTCGCAGCCGGCCAGCAGGTGGCGATCGGCGTGGAAGCGTTCGGTCAGCGCCGTGTGCAGTTCCGGGTCGCCGCCGAACTCGGCGAACTGGGCGATCTTCAGTTCGAACTGGCCGCCGACGTAGGCGAGATTCGTCGGCTCACGCGGCCCGTCCAGGGGGCCGAACATGGGCAGTTCGACGCTGTGGATCGCGCGCAGTACCCGTCCCATGTCGTGGTAGAGCCGCTCGATCGTCTCCTCGTCAAGGTCGGCGGAGACCTGCGAGAGCGGCCGGCCGGGAACCTTGGTCATGATCAGGTATGCCTGGGGCAGGTCGTGCTTGGAGTCGTCGGCGCGCACCACGGCGGGCACCGGGGCGCCACTGCCGCTCAGCAGCTCGTAGACGTGCTGCTCCTTGCGCATGCGTTCGGTGAACACCCGCGGGTACAGCTTGAAGATCAGCTCACGTCCGCCGCTGCTGACCTCGTAGACGGCGCTGATCTCGCCGCCGGTGCGCAGCAGCACGCCGTCGACGGGCTCGCCCAGCAGCTCGCTCGCCTTGGCGGCGCTCAACGGCATGGTCAGCGCCTTGGCGAAGGCGGGCGCGCTCCACGCCAGGCTGACCGTGTTACCGGCGCGCGCCTGCAACGCCTGCGCGCCCACGAGGTCGTCGGGTTCCGCCTCAGGCACCTGGTCGTCGAACTGGGCCAGCACCGGGATACGCATCGAGACCAGCACGTGGACGGCGATGCCGAGGCCCAGCAGGATGTACATGAAAGCGAGGCCGCGTCCCTCGCCCACGCCGATCACCGCGCCGACGGTGGAGGCCAGCGCCCCACCTGGTGCCAGGAGCGGCTCCAGCAACAGTTCTCCGAGCGGTGCGACGACGGCCATGCCGACCGGCAGCGTCGACCAGGAGACCATCTGGTTGAACGCCGTGACCCGGCCGTGGAAACGTTGCGGCACCTTCACGTGAATGATCGTCATGAAGACGCCGTTGACGACAGAGAGGCTGCCCCACAGGCCGAACGCGCCCAAGCCCACCACCAGTGGCGAGGCGTACAGCCCCGTGATGACGGCGAACAGGCTCAGCAGCAGCGTGCTCAGCATGACCGCCCGCATCCGCCGGTGCCGGGGGCCTCCCCACAGTGCGACGAGCATGCCGCCGAGCGTGGCGCCCAGGCCGCCGACGAAGGAGATGAGCCCGGCCGTCTCCAGGTCGGAGAACGACAGCACCAGCGGCGAGATGGACATCAGCACCGCGGCCAGCATGATGTTCAGTACCGCGAAGTAGAGCAGCGCGGCCCGCAGGTGCCGGTTGCCCAGCGACATCCGGAACCCGGCCGCGATCTCGGTCGCCATCGGCTCGCGCCGCTCCAGGCCCAGGGTCGCGGGGAAGCGGATCAGCGCCAGCGCGACGAGCACGACGGCGAAACTGGCCACGTCGATCATCAGGATGCCGTCCAGGCCGATCCCGGCCAGCAGTGCGACGGCCAGCAGCGGCGCGGCGAACTGGGAGGTGCCGACCAGCGTCTGCACCACGCCCGCCGCGTGACCCAAGTAGCGCTTGGGCACCAGCTGAGGTAGTGCCGAGATGTAGGCGATCCGCTGGATGACCAGGGTGACCGACAGCGCCGCGGTGAGCGGGTAGAGATGCCAGGAGGCCAGGTTGCCGGTCCACAACAGCAGCCCGAACAGCAGTTGTACCCCGCCGGCGAGGCTGTTGCCGAGCGTCATCACCGCCCGCTTGCCCGACCGGTCGACGATCGCGCCGATCAGCGGCGCGACCAGAACTCCCGGCATGATCCCCAGGGCGATCAGCAGGGTGAAGCTCAGCAGAGAGCCCGTGGTGGTGTAGACCCAGATCGGGATGGCGAAGTCGGTGACCGCAGTGCCGATCATGGAGGCGAGCTGGGCGGCGGAGACGCTCAGGAAGCGCCGCAGACTGGGCGGTGGTGGCTCCTTCCCCCGCCGCTTCGAGGATGGGTCGCGCTGCGCCGGTGGGTGATCGTGCCTCTTCGGAGGGTGCTCGTCGGTGTGGGACGTGGTCTCCTCGATCCACCATCCCGCCGCCGGGCCCCGTGCGGAACGGCTCAACGCCTCGGCCGCCCCGTACTCCATGGCGATGTGCGTGTTCGTCAGGATCTGCGCCAGGTCGTCGGCGCGGTACTTCAGGTAGTAGTGGCCCGCCTCGTCCAAGACGACCAGCGCGTTGCTCGGCGACAGGAAGTGCCACTCCTTGTAGCGCTCGCGGTAGTAGTCGGTGGCCGGGTCCTGCTCGCCGACCACCGAGATGACGGGGGCGCGCAGTGGCTCGCTCCGTTCGGCCAGCATGCGTGTGAAGCTCTCCTCCGCGATCAGCGTGTCGCGTCGCTGGTTGCGGACCATGAACCCGACCTGCTCCTCGTCCAGGCCGGAGATGTCGTTGCCCATCGACTTCATCCGGTTCTCGTAGACGCGGTCGCCGCGTAGCCGGTCGGTTCGCAGCAACCTGCCCAGGGGCCCGGCGATGCGGCCGACGGGGCGGGCGAACGGGAAAATCGCCCCGAGGTAAACCGCTTCCGGCTCGCGGCCTCGTGCCTCCAGGCGCCTGGCGATGTCGGCGGTGACGGCGCCGCCGATGCCGCAGTGGCCGTACAGGACGATCGGCCCGGGTATGCCGTCGAGGATTTCCGTGACGCACTGGGCGATGACGTCTTCGAGCGGCATGACCGGCTCGTCGGGACGGCCGGGATCATGACCGGGGAAGGCCATGGAGTACAACGCGACCTCGTCGGGCAGCGCGTCGGCCAGAGGCTGGTAGACCAGGGCGCTGCCACCGCCGTACGGGAAGCAGATCAGGGTGAGCGTGGGAGCGGAGGACGAGCGCGTCAGCCGGTGCAGCAGTTGGCGCGGCCGGTCGTCCGACGGGGCGGGCCCTTCGATGAGCGCCGCCAGCATCCGCACGGTGGAGTGATTGAACAGGTCCATGACGCCGACGGAGCGTCGCTCGGCGGCCGCCTGCACGTGCCGCAGCCTGGCCACGGCCTGGATGGCCACCAGCGAGTGTCCGCCGAGCTCGAAGAAGTCGTCGTCCAGGCGGATGTCGGACACACTGAGCAATTCGCTCCAGATCTCGGCGATGGCGATCTCGGCCGGGCTGCTCGGCGCCGCTCCCTGCCCGCCTCCGGCGCCGGGACGCGGCGGCGAGGGCAGCGCGGCGCGGTCCACCTTGCCATTGGGGCTGAGCGGCAGCGCCGGCAGGAAGACGTACGCGGTGGGCACCATGTGGTCGGGCAGGAGCGCTTTGAGCGCCGCGCGCAGGTCAGCGTCGGGAACGTCGGTGACGACGTAGGCCGCGAGTCCGTCGCCGCCGGCCACCACCAGCGCCACGCGCACGCCGGGCTGTTCGCGGAGCACGGCTTCGATCTCGCCCAGTTCGACCCGCTGGCCGCGGATCTTGACCTGGTTGTCGATGCGGCCGAGGAACTCCACGGCGCCGTCACGGCGCAGCCTGGCCAGGTCGCCGGTGCGGTAGAGACGCGAGCCCGAGTAGCTGTAGGGGTCGGGCACGAAACGCTCGGCAGTCAGCGCGGGCCTGGCGTGGTAGCCCGGGGAGAGCTGAACCCCGCCGATGTGCAACTCGCCCGGCACGTCGAAAGGCACCGGGCGCAGCCGCGAGTCGAGGATGTGGATGCTGGTGTTCTGCAACGGGTGCCCGATCGGCACGCGGCTCTCGCCCGGGGCGCACCGCCATGCCGTCACGTCCACGGCAGCCTCGGTCGGTCCGTACAGGTTGTGCAGCTCGGCATGCGGCAGCCGCTCGAAGAAGCGGGCGGCCACGGCGGGCGGCAGCTCCTCCCCGCTGCAGATCACCCGGCGCAGCGATGTGCACGCCTCGACGCCGTCTTCTTCCAGGAAGAGGGCCAGCATGGACGGCACGAAGTGCATGGTGGTCACGCCGCTGCCGATGATGAGGTCGCGTAAGTAGGCGGTGTCGCGGTGGCCGCCGGGCGCGGCCAGCACCAGCCGGGCACCGGTGATGAGCGGCCAGAAGAACTCCCAGACCGACACGTCGAACCCGGCGGGGGTCTTCTGCATCACCGCGTCGGCGCCGGTCAGGCCGAATCTGCGCTGCATCCAGTCGAGCCGGTTGCCGATGGCCACGTGGGTGTTGGGCGCTCCCTTGGGGCGGCCGGTCGAGCCGGAGGTGTAGATCATGTAAGCCGGATGAGCGGGGCCCGCCGTGACGGGCGGCGCATGATGCGGCGGATCGACCGGCTCCGCCACGGACGGCCCGGACGGTTCCTCTGGAGCTACGGTTGCGATCCCGGTCTCGGGGAGCCGCTCGCGTACCGCATGCTGGGCCAGCAGCACGACGGCCTGGGCGTCGCGGAGCATGAAGTCGAGCCGGTCTCGCGGGTATTCGGGGTCGAGCGGCACGTAGGCGGCTCCGGACTTGACCACGGCCAGCAGGCTCACCACCAGCTCGATGGAGCGCTCGGCGCAGATCGCGACCCGGGTGCCCGGCCCCGCACCGCGTTCGCGCAGGCGGTGCGCCAGCCGGTTGGCCCGCTGCTCCAGCTCCGCGTAGGTGAGCCGGTGGTCGCCGAACTCCAGGGCGACGGCCTCCGGGGTGCGGGTTGCCTGGGCCTGGAACAGCTCGCCCAGCGTCTTGTCCGCCGGGTACGGCAGCCGCGGCCCGTGCGCGAGTGCCAGAATGCGGTCGCGTTCGTCAGCGGTCAGCATCTCCAGGTCCGACACGCGCAGGTCGGGAGCTTCGACGGCGGCGCGCAGCAGGGTCGCGAAATGGACCCCCAGGTCGTCGACGGTCGCCCCGGCCAGCACGTCGCGGTTGAAGACGAACACGCCGTCGAGCCCGCCCCGCCGTTCCGTGAGGAAGAGCTCCAGCTCGAAGGGGGCGGCCGTGGCCGCCATGGGGAACGGCTCGACGTCCAGGCCGGACCAGGCGGCGGTGTCCTCGGCGTAGCTCTGCAAGGTCAGCGCGACCTGGAAGACCGGGGTGCGCGAGGTGTCGCGTGTCGCTGCGAGTTCCCCGGTGAGCTGCTCGAACGGCAGCCGCTGGTGTTCGAAGGCGGCCAGCGTGGTCCGCCGCACCCGGGCGAGCAGCTCGGCGAAGGTAGGATCGCCCGCCAGGTCGGCGCGCATGGGCAGCATGTTGACGAACGTGCCGATGAGCTGTTCCAGCTCGCTGCGGGGGCGCCCGCTCACCGGCGTGCCGACGGCGAAGTCGTCCTGCCCGCTGTAGCGGCCCAGGAGCACCTGGTAGACCGCCAGGGCGACCATGTAGAGCGTCGCGTCGTGCGCCTTCGCCAGGTTCTTGGCCGCGGCCAGCAGGTCGGGGCCGAGTTCGAAGGCGCGGGAATCGCCCTCGAAGGTGGGCGCGGCTCCGCGTCGCCCGTCCAGGGGCAGGTCGATGGGCGGCACTCCGGCCAGCCGCTCGCGCCAGTAGGCCAGATCCGCCTCATCGGCGGGGCGGGTGCGCTGCCACAGGGCGAAGTCGCCGTACTGCACGGCGGGCTCGGGCAGGTGCTCTCCCGCGTAGAGCGCGCGCAGCTCCCCGGCCAGAATCTCCAGCGACCAGCCGTCACAGGCGATGTGGTGCACCGTCACCAGCAGTACGTGGTCGTCGTCGGCCAGCCGCACGAGCAGGGCCCGCAGTGGCGGCTCGGTGGCGATGGAGAAGGGTCTGGCCTGCTCCGCGCTCACCAGGTCACGGACGCCGGCCTCGTCCGCCGCGCTCCGCCTGCGCAGCTCGGTGCGGTCGGGAGCGGTCACCTCGACCAGCGGCCGTCCGCCGGCGTCGGCGGGAAAGCGCGTGCGCAGGATCTCGTGCCTGGCCACGACCGTGTCGAGGGCGCGCTGCAGCCGGTCGACATCGAGTCGGCCGCGCAGGCGCAGCACGAGGGGGATGGTGTACGCGGCGGTACCCGGAGCGAACTGCTCCATGAACCACAGGCCCTCTTGCGCGAACGAGAGAGGCACTTCGGCGTCGGGGGCGCGGCGCGGGATGCCGGCGGGCCTGGCGCCGGATCGGCGGCGCAGACGTTGCTCGACCAGTGCCCGCTTGGGGTCGGAGAGCGTCACGTCACTCGAGGAAAGCCCTGGCGAGGAGGTCACGCAAGCCTCTCTTTCTGGCGGGAACGGTAGACCAGGACGCGTGGATGAACGCCGGATGTCGTACGGGTTCGCGGGCTCGGTGATGGATGAACGTATTCATACACACTTTTAAGTGTCAAGTCGATGCCAGGAAAACGGCGGCTGGAGAGAATTCTTGCTTTGGCGAGGATGTCCGGGCCCATGTACAGAGGTGGAAAGTTCGGGGTCTCATGTCCCGCGTTCCGCGGCTCGTGGGTATACGGAATCATCCAGTGGGATGATTCCGCTGGTAGAGCCCTTGTCGAGGATGCGATCAAGCGCTCCGAGCCGAAAACGCGGTCACCCGGCCCGCCAAGAACTACTACGGTGGGCTGTGCTCTTGTGATTCTGTGTAGTCATGTATTTGCGGTTCACCCAGCGGGGTAACGCGGATGCGGCGAGTGTGCGGTATATCGCGCTCGCCCGTCATCGTCGGGTTGGCGGCAAAGTCAAACGGACGTCTTGTTGAATCTGCCGCAGGCAAGAAGCAGGCATTCGAGTGCTGCTGCCCGGACATGAAGGAGACGAAGTCCCTGACGAAGGCGCCGCGTGAGTAGCTGCCGCCGCTGCCGGCCAGGTCGCGGCGAAAAGCCGTGCGGAGCAGGTTGCGGTATTCCGCACCGTCGATCTTCCCGTCGTCATCGGCGTCGGTGGCGTACTCGTGGCGGTGACGCGTCCGTCGCCGCCGCTGTCGAGAGCGGTCTGTAGCTCGCGCCACCAGGTGGCGTACGCCTGAAACAGCTGCTCCTCGTCCTGCGCGCCCAGGTTGAGCCGCGTGGCGATCTCCCTGGCCATGGCGGCCAGATCGGGCCAGCGCAGGCAGCCGTCGCCCGTCTGGTCGAGGACCTCGGTGAAGAAACTGTCGGCAGATCGGACCGCACGGTCGTCCTCGTCGGAGGCGGGGTGAGCAGCCGTACCAGGGCGCGCGGCCTTGCCGGTCGGGCGGCGTACGGAGGGCGGCGCTCAGGTACGTGGACCGCATGAGCGTCCGGGCTTCCGGCAGGTCGGGCAGGGCGAGGCGCCGGCTGAAGGCTTCGGGGAGCGAGGCGGTGGTGATCGCGGCGGACTCATGGAGGACGCCGCCGAGCCGGTCTCGTCGGCGTACATTCAGGTCGATGATTCGCTCTGGATCCGTGATCGGATCGGGGACGGTGCGCAGTCGGGCTGTTGGTTCAGGGCTTAATGCGCTCGGTGCTGGTTGTAGAAGTGTTTGTACCCGCGCAGGGCGTGCCGAAGGTGGCATTCGCTCCATACGAGGCAGCGGTCGAGAAGCTCGCGGCGGCACGACTGCACTCGCCGCTCCGTGATCGAGTTCATCCGCGGTATCCGAATGCCGGTGAGCACCGTCTTGATGCCGGCCGCGGCGAGGACGTCGTCCATGAGGGCCGGGAACTTCCCCTCCCTGTCTCGGAGCAGAAACGCGCCCGGCAGCCGACATCGTCCAGATCCATCAGGTTCCTGATCGCTTGGGTGACCCGGTTTGCGTTCGGGTGCGCGGTGGTGTCGGGCACGCAGATGCGCTTGGTGGTGTGCTTGATGAGCGTCAGGACATGCCGGCGTTGCCCGTTGAGGGTGACGGTTTCGATGAAGTCGCAGGCCGGCATGGTGTCGGTTCGGGGGCCAGGAAGTCGGCCCACGTGGTGGAAGCCTGCTCGGGCGCTGGATCAAGATCGGCCTGTTTGAGGATCTCTCAAACGTTGGACGGTGCCATTTCGATACCGAGGGTGGTGAGCTCACCGTGGACCCGCGGGGAGCCCCAGCCGGGGTTCTCCCGAACCAGACGCAGGACGAGAGAGTGCGGATGGAGCGGACCGTGCACGGGCGGCCAGACCTCTTCGGCCGGCAGATACGGGCATGGTGCTGTCGTATCAGATCGCGGTGCCAGCGCACGACGGGGTCCGGGCGGACGAGGAGCCTCAGCCGTGTAGGGCCTCGCGGGGCAGCGCAGTCAGGAGCGCGGCGAGAAGGGTGTAGGGCGTCAAAACTCGCGTGCGTGGGTTGAGCTGGGGTTTCTCCGACGTAGCCGTGCGACTCGGCGGTACTCGTTGATCACTCCTCCGAGTACTTTGTTGCGTTCGATCCGACCTTCCATGGACACCACCGTCACCAGGCGTGCGCCCAACGACTCACCCGATCAAGACGAACAGGCACGATTGGGCCAGTGCCGCGAGAACGGCTCGGTCGGCCCAGTCCGGCTTGGGGCGTCCGATCTGGCGTCGTAGTACCGCCACTTCGTGACGCAGCACCATGATTTCCGCGTTTTTCGACGCATGACTGCGGCCCAATGACATCAGCCAGCCGAAGAGTCGCAGCGTGATGAGGTAGAGCAGGCGGACAAGTACAAGACGCGACCTGTGTCTCACATCTCGGCTGGCACGGACAGCTGTTGAAATTCCTCCCGTGAGACTGGGCCGCCGGCGAAATCTGACACTGCCGTACGACCGAGGATGACCGGAAGATCTGCCGGCGGTTGACGGTTGCGCGCAGAGATCACCGCTCCGACGACTCGTCAGGCAAGGCGCTCCGCAGGTGCCTGGCCATCGTCTCGCTGACCGGGACAGTGGTGGGCAGTTGGGGCTCGTCGAAGTAGCGGGACTTGTACCGGCGCAGCAGTGACTCCCCGTGCTCGGGCCAGGAGAAGCCCTTCTTCTTGAGAAGCTTGCCGAAGACCACGCCGGCATTGTCCGGGGCGGGGTCGGTCAGGAGCCGGATGGCCGCGGGGGAGATGTCGTCGCCCCGCAGGTAAGAGGTCAGGGTTTCGCGGTAGCGGCGCCGGTTGATCAGGAGCGGGTCGGCGAAGAGCTCCTGGAGGAGACCGAACTCGAGGTAGAAGCTGATTCCTGTTTCCGGGTCGAAGTGGATGGCCACCGTTTCGGCGTCCAGCACCTCCTCGGGATAGGTGAAGCCGGGCAGGGGGAAGGTGTTGCCGGGCTGATCCCGGTCCATGCAAGCCCGCATGAAGGCATCGTGTCGCGGGGCCACGTCGTCTCCCGAAACCACGATGTATTCGGTGCCGTACAGGTCGAGGAAGACCTCTCGCTGTGCGGCGAGCATCCGGCGGGCGGTGGCGAGCTTGTCCGGGTTGCGGAAGACCAGCTTGGGGTTGCGCAGGCCGATGTCCGCGGCCTGGGTGAGGAGCTGGTCACGGGCGTCGGCGGGAAAGAGGCTGATGTGCGCGCTGACCAGCCAGTCCTCGCCGAGCGGCACCAGGCGGCCGATGAGGAACATGCCCCTCTTGATCGGGCGGAACGCGGACTTGCCCATGTTGGACCGGGCGCGATAGGTGAGCTCGTCCACGAGGTTGAACAGGACCAAGGCGTCCTGTTCTTGTCCCTGGACCTCGAAGATTCCTTCGACCACGTCCCTCCAGCCGAGGAGCATCGCCCGCTCCTGCGGGCTCAGGCCGGGGTGGGCGCGCAGGAAGCGGTCGATGACCGTGTCGCCGGAGGCCAGTCGGTGCTGCAGGGCGAAATGATCGACGATCATGCTGGCGGTCACCTCGCTGTCGGCGAGGTCGTCGGGACGGCTCCGCTCGAAGGCTTCGTCGAGTTCGCGGGTGAACTGGGGTGAGAGGGCGAAGTTGACCAGCCGCTCCTTGAGGGCCGCGGCGTGCTTGATGGCGTCCATGACAGCGCTGTTTCTTTCTCGAGCCCGTGCTTTCGCCGGGCTTGTTCGGTTACTGTCCGACACCTGCCCCGGTCCGTAGACCGGGGGGTCACGTGCCGGGCGGCTGAGACTGCCTGACCACCGGGTCGATGATCACAAGAAAGTCCGGGTCTCAGTGCCTGCCACCTTCCTTCGGGATCAGGTCGGCGATCAACTCGGCGAGTACGAGCTCCTCCTCGACCCGTACGCCCCGTCGCTCCATCGCGATGCCCAGTTCCGGATCCCAGGGAGTCGGGCGCACCTGCCCTGACAGTGGCGCCGACGAGGGCACGGCTTGATAGGAGGCGGTATCGAAGCGCCACGGCAGGAACCCGACCCTCTCGTGGACCGCGGCGGCGATGGCGATCCCGCCCCAGTCGAAGTCCCCGTGGTAGGCGAACGCCGCGCCACTGACCGTGAGAAGGTCCAGCAGCCGCCAGACGGCCGCCGACGGTCGGCCGCCGCCGCATACCAGGGGTGGGCAGGAGGGTCCGAGTTCGTCGGCCGCCGCGGCGACCACGACCGGGTTCTCGCAGATCCTGACCAGGTCCGCGCGCAGCGGTGCTTCGTGGCGGCGGAGTTGACGCAGGGTCAGCACGCACGGCTCGCCCGCAGCCCTGGCGGCGCTGAGCATGCGTCCGGTAGGGGAGTGATCGTCACCTGGCAGCCCCAGGCAGAGGACGAGGGAGGACAGGTCATCGAGATGCACGCCGACCGCGGCCCAGGCCGAGCGGCGGGCGTCCGCGCCGCCTTCGCCCGCGTGCGGCAGACCGGACAGGGCACGGGCCGCGGACAGGGCGAGGGTGGCCAGCGGGCGTCCCTCGTCCAGAGCGTGTGCGTCTGCGCAGGTCTCGGCGGCGAGCCGGCCGAGGGGCGTGCCCGGTGACGGCAGTCGCTCCAGCACGGCGCTCAACCGGTCGAGCAGGATACGTGCTTCTTGGGCTGTGGCGGCGAGCCTTCTGACCAGTCCGGTGGACTCCAGCCATGATCGCCACCCGGACAGCTCGGGCCGGTCGGCGATGAGAGCGTCGAGCCTGGCGAAGGCCCGTTCCCAGGCCGCCGCCTGCGCGGCCTTCTCGCCGGCCTGGTCCCGGATCGGGCCACGCAGGCGTACGACGGCCTCGCGCAGCCCGCCTGCGGTGACGCCGCCCGCTCGTAGGATGCGGTCCACCTCGTCCAAGGAGACCGACAGGGAAGAACCGGCTCCCGCACGGCGGCCGAGCAGCACCTCGGCCGCGCGGCGCTGCGTGGAAGTCGCGGCCGTGAGCGTCACCGTCCCGGTCAGCGGCTTGCCCTGTTCCAGGCGGCGGCGTGCCCGATCGACCAGCCAGGCGATCTCGTCACCGCCGAGCAGCCGCCCCAACCGCTCATCCTGGACACTCATGCGAACAGGCCGTCCTGTGCCACGGCCACGTCAGGGGCCGGCATCGCGGTGACCGGGCGCTCCGCTCGCCGCCGCTCGCGCCCGTCCCAACGCCACGGGGTGACCAACACCGCGTCCACGCCGTCGCGACGGGACAGCTGGCAGATCGCAAGCCCCGGGACCTGCGGGTAGCAACCCCATTCGCGCTCGCTCGTCATCACCACGTCCATGTCGAACGTGGCCAGCAGGCCCAGGCATTTGGCGCGCGAGTCGTCGTCGACGCCCGCGAACGCCTCGTCCAGGGCGACCAGCCGCGGAGCGTACGGGTTGCCCGCCGATTTGTAGTGGGCCGATGCGGCGGCGAACAGCGGCACGGACGCCGCGAGCACTCTCTCACCGCCGGAGGCCGGCCCGGTGGCGGCCCGCCATTGCCCGTCCTGCAGCCGCTGGATCGCGAACTCGTGCCAGACGCGGTAGTCCAGGGCCCGGGTCAGCGCTTCCGTCCATCCGGCGGCAGGGTTGTCGGCATGCTCGCGGGCGATCCTGTCCTGGAGGAATGCGCCCACCGCCGACCGGTCGGCGACGGACCAGGCGTCCACCGTCTGCCGGAGCTTGTCGCGGACCCGCTCCAGCCCTTCAGGAGCGTTCCTGGCGATCTTCCAGACCAGGCGCAGGCGCATGCCGGTAGAGGTGGGGCGGGACTCCAGCTCGGCGTTCATCTCCCGGACCTCGGACTCGGAGGCGGCGATCAGCTCGTGCAACGTTCCGGCGACCTCGTTGAGCAGGTGGTTCTCCAGGATTTCGCGTTCCTTGGCCGACAGGAGCCGGGCTCTGTGCCCGGTCTCTTCCGCCAGCGCTTCGGTGAGGCCGGGAACGTCCCTGCTGCGGCCCTGGAACAGCACGTCCACGATCACGACCCCGTCCCGCAGGGTCAGTCCGACGGAGTGCCCGTGTCTGGCCATGGCGTCCGACAGCAGCTTGTGCTCCTCGGCCACCTTCTTCTGCACCCGGTCCCAGGGGCCGTGGCCGTCGTCCACGGTGTCGAGCTCGGCGTTGACCGTCCTGGCCAGAAGCACCGTGGGGGTGGCCGCCCACTGGCCGTCCGGGGCGGGCACGTCCAGAGCGGGGAGCGCGACGTGCAGCAGTCCCGTGGCGGAGAACGCCTGGAACTCCTGTACGGCGGTGTCGCGTGCCGTGGTCGCCTCGTCGATCTGGCCGCGCAGGGCGTCGCGCACGCCCTCGGCCTTGCCTCGTTCCTGCAGGGCCGCCTGTTCTTTGCGGTGGGTCTCGCCCTCGGCTGAGGTGCGTTCGCGCAGTTCCCGCTCCACCTCGTCGAGCCGGCGGAACAGCTCCTCGACCGCGGCGCCGGCGGTTTCCACCAGTGCGCGGTAGGTCTCCGCCGCGGCGTCCGCCTCGCCGCGTGCCGCCGCCGCCAGCTCGGCCGCGTCGTCGAGCCGGCCCCGGGTTCGTGAGAGGTCGTCGGCGGCTTCGTGGGCGGCCTCGTGAGCGGCTCGCCGCGCCTGTTCGGCGGGCCAGAACCGGGCCAGTGCCAGCCGGTAGCCGGCGACTCCGCTCTTGACCTCGGCCAAGGCCGGAGGCTCGGCAGGCAGGCCGACGTCGCCGGCGAACTCGGCGGCCCGGTTGCCGGCGGTCTCCAGCTCGCTCTGCCGTTGGAGCGCCACCCCTGTCGCGGCGGTGTGCTGGGCGTCGAGTTCGCGCCGGCGTTCGTACTCGGCGGCGAGTTTGACGTGGGCCTCGCGCAGCGGCGCGTCCGGGGGCAGCGCCCGGTGCTCGGCCGCGAGCCTCTCGCGCCGGGCGGCGAGCGCGTCGAGGTCGGCGCCGAGGTGATGGATCCGCTGGGCGACCTGGTCCAGCTCCTCTCGGAGAGCCGCCAGCCGGGCACGCCGCGCCGCTTCTCGCGCGCCCTCGCCGATGTAGTGGGCGTCATTCTTGCGCCATGAGCCCGCCAGCACGCCGTTGGCCCACTGTCCGTCGACGGTCACCCACGTCCCACCACCCTGGCCGAGCGCGATGCTCTTGAGCACCGTCTCGACGGCGGCGTCGGACAGGGCCGCGGCCTGCGGGTCGGCGCGGTCGAGGGCAGGACGCAGGACGGCGGAGCACGACGCCCCGGCCGGCGGCTCGCCGGTCACGACGAAGGTGTCGTCCTCGGCAAGCAGCCGCCCGTCGGGCGTGACCCACGCGTCCAGGATGCCCGCGGCCTCCAGGGCGGCCTCCAGCCCGGCCCGATGCGCGGCCGGCACTGCCTCAGCGAAGTCCACCACCTTCCACAGCGGGCCGCCAGGACGGCCGAGCCGGGCGTCTGAGCCGCGCGTGTGCGGGGTGGGCGGAGCGTCGTGTCCGCCCGCCTCCAACCGGGCCATTTCTTCCGTCAAGGATGCGGCGGCCCGCCTCGCCTCGCGCAGCTCCGCCTCCAGTCCGGCGCCCAAGCGGCCGAGCGCGTCGGTGGCGTTCCTGGCCGCGTCGTCGGCCGCCGTCGCGGCCGGGTTGGGGCCATCGACGGAGACGGCCCAGCCCTCCAGCGTCGCGAGCATCTCGTCAGGGTCGTCCAGCCGCAGCTCGGTCAGGCCGGCCAGGTACAGGGCGTACTCGTGGACCAGCCCGGCCGTGGCCGCGCCGGTGGCCTGCTCGGCGGCTTCGATGCGCTCGGCGGCGGACTGCAGCTCGCCGGTCAGCCGGTCCACCTCCGTACGGGCCGTGGCGAGCCGGGACCGAGCCTGCCGCACGGTGTCGATGAGCCGCTCCAGCTCGTTGATCGCCTGCTCCTGGCGGTCGGCCAGCGTCTCGGCCTCCCGCCGGGCCCTGGCCTGCTCCGACGGCTCGCCGAGCGCGTGCCAGTCGATGACGGCGAGGTGCCCGGCCTCGAACGCCGCCGCGCGGGCGGCCGTGAGCGCGGACTCCCTGGCCTGGTCCAGCTCCCGGTCCGCCTCCTCGGCCTTGCCGAGGGCGGTGCTCGCCCGCTGCTCCCGGCGCTGGGTCTCGCCGGTGAGGCGGTCGCGCTCCTGCTCGTACCGGCGCGCGTGGGAGTCCAGCCGGCCGGCTTCCTCTCCCATGTGTTTGAGCCGCTCGGCGTCACGCATCTCGGGGCTCTGCCGCAGCGCCTCCTTGCGGGCCTCCAGCAGGTTCCGCTGGGCTGCCAGCTCCTCCAGCACCTGCTGGGCCGCGGACAGCTCCGCCTCCGCGGCCGCGTGGCGGGCCTCGGCTTCGCCGAGGTCGCGGCCCAGGTGCTCGTACCGGCTCTGCGCCAGGCGGGGGACGGCGGCCTTGCGCTTGGCCGCGATCGCGGCGTACCGGCGGTAGTGGACGAGGAAGTCGGCCGCCGCCCCGCGCGCCTCCTCCAGCCCGCGCAGCGCGTCTCGCTCCTCGTCAAGGCCGCGGAACGCCTCGGCGACCGTGGCGATCAGAGTGGGGCTGAGCGGTGGCAGCGCCTCGGTGAGGGCCCGCGACAGGAGCTTCTCGTCGGGCTTCTTGGACAACTGCGGCTGCCGCAGCTGAATGAGAAGGTTCACCAGCGCCTCGTAGCGGTGCTCGCCGAGCCCGAACAGCGCTTCGTCCACCGCCCTGCGGTAATCGGCGGCCCGGTCGTAGGCCATGCCGTGGCCCTCGATCGCCTCCCGCAGCTTCTCCCGGGTGAGCACCACTCCAGTGGAGCTCAGCAGGTGGAGATCACGGCCGATGCGCTGGGGGGTGACGAAGAACCAGTGCCGGACGATGCCGCGGTCCTTGACCGCCTTGAGCCCGCAGCCGATCGTACGGAACTCCTCGCTCCCGTCGGCGGCGCGGCGGCCGAACTCCATCCATGCGTACCCCAGCCGCTCGGGGTGCGGGTGCCTGCCGCCCAGCAGCAGGTTCCACTCCATGCGCTTCTGCCGGTCGCCGTCAGGCTCGACCCGGTGCGGGGCGAGCTCGCCGTCGAGCAAGAACGGCAGAGTCAGGGCCAGCACCTTGGACTTGCCCGTGCCGTTGTTGCCGCGCAGCAGCAAACGGCCGTCGTGGAAGTGGAACTCCTCCACGTCGTAGTAGAACATGTCGACGAGTCCGGCGCGCAGCGGCTTCCAGCGCTCGGAGGTCGGTGAAGGGAGCATCACTGTCCTTTGATGACGGGTTCGTCCAGCGCGTAACGGGCAATGGCGGGCAGCCCCACGGCCGCGTCCTCCGTGACGTGGACCAGCCGCAGCGCCGTGAGCTTGCCCAGGGCCGTGGCCAGCAGCCCGTCCTCGGCGCCCGGCTCGGTCACGCCCTTGCGCCAGAACGACACATGGTCACGGGCGGCCTGCCGGACGAATGCCCTCAGATCATCCATGCTTGATGCCCCGCGGGTGGCGAGGTGCTCGGCCACCAGCAGCGTCACGTGGCCGTCGGTGCGCTGTTCTGGCATGCGCACGTCGGTCAGTTCGTCGTCGGGATCCACCATCGCGATGCCCTCCGCGCGTACTTCCGCCACCAACCCGGTGGCTTCCACGATCCGGCGGGTGATCGCGTGCCGTTGGGAGGTCAGGTAGGTACGCTCTGCCTCGTCCAAGTCGGCGAAGTAGATCACCGGGTCCTCCAGCAGCCTGCGGGTCAGCCTGCGGCGAAGTGCCTGGTTGCGCAGGTCGTCGGTGTCGGGGACAGGCTCGGCGGTGAGCTCGGCCAGCCGCTCCTCGAACGACCCCGTGGTGATCGTCGATGGGCCTCGCGTTCCGGTGAGCAATGCGGCCAGGACCGGCCTGCGCACGTCGTACAGCACGTCACCGGTCGAGGTCAGATATGCCTCCTCATCGCCCGAGACTCTGCGCAGCACTCCCCAGCCGAGCAGCGTGCGCACCACGGTCACCAGATCGGCCCGCTCGGCACGGCTGTCAAGGGTGAAGTGAAAGTCCAGTTCGGGCTCCGCCGCCGCCGACAGCACCTCCTCGGCCAGGCGGCCGAGCGTGGTCTGCGCGTCGGCCCGCTCCAGCACGGCCAGCGCCAGGCAGAACAGGACGTAGCGGCGCCTGCCGTACGGCTCTCCCGCTTTGCCCCTGGCGGGGTGGGTGGCGTCGGACGTGTCCGCGACGCCCTTGAACAGCCGCGCGGCGCCCGAATCCACCGTCAGCCGCCAGCCGGTCTCCCGGGAGAGCCACTCGCGCAGCTCGGTCAGATGGCGGCGGACCAGCACCAGCGCCTCCGCGTCGTCCTCGGCCGTCAGCAGCGGCTTGGCCAGCAGCGCGCGCAGCGCGGCGCGGCGCTGGGCCAGCTCCTCCTCGGGCGTCATCGGACCACCATGAGATCGGAGATCTCCACCACGTGCTCAGGTCCAGTGAGAACGCCGTCCTCGGTGTGGATCGCGACCTCGCCGCCATCGGGGACAAGGGTGAGCCGCACCCCCATCGAGCCGTCGCCCGTCACCGTCTTCACTTCCGTCTCCCCGGGCCGCCGCGCCGCCAGCGCGTCACCCAGCAGCCCCAGGAACAGCCGGAACGCCCGCGGGTCCAGCACGTTCAGCTCCGAAAGCAGCACCGGCCCGCCCGTGCGGAGCCGGGCCCGGGCCGCGGCGGTCTCGGCCGCCTCCCGCTCGGCCTGCTCCATCAGCAGCCTGCGCGCCTGGCTGCGGTCGGCCACTTTGTTGGGCTTGCCACGCCGCTCGTAGGAGCCGGTACGCCGGAGCCGAGGAGAGATCCTGATCGGCGGTGCGTCCTGCCACGAAGTCCCGGCGCCGACCTCCCGCCACTCCTCCAGGGTGGCGGTGGTGACCGTCAGGTGGCGGGCCGGGGTCAAGCCGAAGGCCGCCCGCCACAAGCGGTGCATCGCCGCTTCGTCGGGCGCCTCGGCGAACCAGCGAGCCAGGGCACGGAAGTCCGCGGATCGGTCGGAGCGTCCGGACCTCCGCTCGTTGAGCAGCCCGACCGCGTCGATGAGCTGCTTGATCGCCGTGATCGCCGCCTGGCGCAGCAACCGCGCCTGTGACGGCCGGCCCACATCCGTGGAGACGAACCAGTCCCGAAGTCCTCGCCAGCGGTTCAGCCACGAGGAGTACGCCGCCTCCTCGGCCCTCCCGTACGCGTCTGCGGCTTCCGACCGGTCGGGCACCGCGTCGGCGGCCTCCCTGCGCGCCGCCAGTCTCAGCAGCTCCTCATGCCCGCACGTCTCCAGCCGGGCCAGCAGGGTCGCTATCCGCGCGCCGGAGTTGGCCAGATCGGCGATGAACCGGTTGATGTACTCGATCAGCCGCTCCTTGTAGGCGACGAACCCCGCCACGTCGCCGTCGGAGAAATCGATCGCCCGGCGCAGCGAGGCCATGAACGCCTGGGCGTTGTCCGCCAGCGACGAGAAGCGCTCGGCGAGGGAGAGCAGGAGCAGATGAACCCTGGCCGGGTCGGGATCCTGCTCCTGAGCCAGAAGGGTCAGCGCCTGCAACTGTTCGGCGATGTCGCCCAGGGCCACCGACTGCAGCACCCCACGCCGCCCGATCGCCTCCTCGTAGAAGTCGATCGCCTGCTCGGCCGCCTGACCCGCAGGGGTGAGCTGGAACAGGAACCGCTTGCGGTGGAAATCCTCCACAGAGGTGACCCTGCCGGTGTCCGCGTCGGCCCGCAGGTTGCCCCACTCCCGCAGCTTCTCCAGGGCTTGCGCGAGCGCATCGTCGTTGTCCCGCCGCAACTCCGCCGCCACGTCCTCCGGCCGCAGATGCACGATGAAACGTTCCTTCGCCCGGGCGAAGACGCGCAGGATCTCCCGGTAGAGGGCAGCGTTGGGAGCGCTCAGGTGAGCGAAAGGCTGATGCTCTTCAGACGGGGAGGCCATGGTGCCAGTTTTCCTGACCGGAGAGAGGGCCGTGGCACCATTGGGTGCGAGATGTTCGCAGATAGTAGGTGAACCTCGCCGTACGGTCACCGCACTGCCGCGCTGTTCGGCGATTCGGTGCATCAGGGTGTGGGCTGCGCACCGGTGGCGGGAAGGGCCAGGTCTGGGCATGTGTCGATGACCTGGTTCGCTCGCTCGACGGTGTTGCGGTGGTCGGCCAGCACGCCGTCGACGGTGTCTTCCGCGGACGGTCGCATGGTGGCGCGCCAGTCGCCGATCTTCGGGTCGATCTCGTCACCGGTCTCCAGCGCCGGCGCGTCCGACAGCGTCGGTTTCCCCGTCTGGGTCGGCTTCCGGCCTGCGCCCACCCACTGTTGCGTCCAAGTATGGTGCAGCGTTCGGCCTCAGCCGCCCGTGTCGCCGGAACGCAGTACTCCCAGCCGATGAGATACCTAGGATCGGGTGCCATGCCGAAGAAGCGTCGAGCGAAGGCAAGCCCCACGCGGGGAGTCAGCAGCCATCCTGCCCGGCGCGCGCTGCAACTCGCCGCCCGTGAATCTTCCCGGGTTCGGTGGAGACTTGATCTCTTGAGAGGATCGAGCCCATGCCAGGCAAGTCCCCCTACCCCCCGCCGAGCTGCGTAGACGGGCGGTTCGAATGGTCGCCGAAGTGCGGCCGGATTACCCAACCGAGTGGGCCACGATCCACGCGGTGGCGACCAAGCTCGGCATCGGCACCGCAGACGTTCAAGAGGAAAGGCCCGAAGGTGTGCACCACGACACCCGATCCCGGGCATGAGCGGGCAGCCGATCGGCTGCAGCGCGACTTGGTCGCAGGCCGCCCCATCCCTCGGTTCGGGCAGGTCCAGTGACGCGCGGCCAAACGCTGGTGCCGGCGCAGCAGCGTGCCCGGCGTCGCCAGTCGCTGTGCCCGCATCATCGCCGGCGGTCTTGCGGGCCGGCGCGGACAGCACCGCTCGATCTGCCCACGGGAGCCTCGGACGGCCAAGTTGACTGCGCAACACGGCGACCTCGTGCCGCAGCACGAGGATCTCCATAGCCGCCCCACGGTGCGGCAGAAGATCAGATGGAAGAGACGGAGCGCCACGAGCTCGAGCATGCCTGCCTCAGGCTACTGCTCAGACCTGGAAGCCAGGACAAACCCGCAGCTCATGGTCGTGAACGGAGCATCGATACCCTTCAGGCCAGTTGGTGCGACTCGATAGCCGCATTCCCCTCGGAGCTAGACCACGTCCATGATCCGATCTGCATGTCGGAACTCCACTTCACCGGCCCCACGAAGGTGGCCCAGGTGTCGTTGCTGCGGCTTCCAAACTCGACAGTGCCGACAACGCCACGACGTACGGGGCTGTACCCAAAAATTGTTGCTACAGAACTGGCACTCCGTAAGAAACGCCGAGCCATTCGTACCATTCCACGACAACGAACCATGCCGCATCATCCTATTGAGGGGGCGCCAAGCAGGTTTTCCGATGATGACGATTTGACCGCCTTCCCACTCACACACGCACGGTGCCGGGGGCGGCGGACATGAGCACGCCAACGTCTCAGCGAACTCATAAGCCTTCTCAATCCGAGGAGTTGCGGGACCCTTGACCTCGATCCATGTGCCCAGCATGGGGAGCCAAAAGTCGGGGATGTACCTCGCGCCGCTGGGTAGATCGATGACTGTCGGCTCATACGACCATACGATGCCAAGACCGTCCAAGGTGGCAGCCCAATCGGCCTCCAGCGTAGAACGAAAGCCAGTGAAGGCGTACTGGCGAGGCACCGCCTCGATGACAGGTTCCTGGGCCACGACGCCTCCAGGGGGATTGGAACGGTGCATCCAATTATGCGACTCGGTGGACACGTTTGGGCTAGTGCAGGTGAGACGTTTCGCGCAAATCGATTTAACCATCGAACATCATGGTGGCACTGCGCCTGCCGAAAATTGCATACAGGCAGGTCAAGCGGCATGAGAGTGCTCGTGGAGGACGCCGCCGAGCTGATCTCGTCGGCGTACGTTCAGGTCGATGATTCGCTCGGGGTCCGTGATCGGGTCAGGGGCGGAACGCAGCGGCGCTGCTTGGTTCAGGGCTTGGTGGGCTCAGTGCTGGTTGTAGAACCGTTCGTACTCGCGCAGAGCGTGCCGCAAGTGGTGTTCGTTCCATATGAGGCAGCGGTCGAGAAGTTCGTGGCGGCATGACTGCACCTACCGCTCCGTGATCGAGTTCATTCGGGGCATCCGGATACCGGTGAGCACCGTCTTGATGCCGGCCTCGGCGAGAATCTCGTCCGGACGGGGTGAGCACGGTGGCGGTGTCCGGCGTGGTGTGGCCGTGGGCGAGGGCGTTCAGGGCGGCGGGGTCGTCCAGGCCGTTCTCGAGGTCTAGGTTGATGTTGATCAGGTGATGCGGGGCACGGCCGCAGGCGATTCCGTAGCCGGCCGCCCAGGGCGCGGCGGCGAACATGGCGCGGATGCGGGCAGGGGCGGTGGTCGCGTCGCGCACGCCATGCCCGACGCGACCGCAGCTGCTGGTTGGTCATGCCGCCGGGGTGGGCGGCGGCGATGGCGGGGAGCTAGGTGCGGCTGAGGAGAAGACGGTCATGCTTCAAGTGGCGGCGGTCAGCGCGCGGCCGCGGGCGGCCATCCACGCCGGGGCCGGTGGGCGGTGGCGCGATGCGGTGTTTGCGACGACAGGCTGAACTTGAGCTCGTACGCCCTCTGCGACGACGGTCTGAAGCCAGTTGATCAGCAGCAGTGACGTGATCCCCGCGGTGGGCAGGATGTCGGCCAGCTGAGAGAGCGGCGGAGGGTGCGGGCCGGTCGACTGGCCTGTCCTGATAGGTCGCTTGGTCAGTGCGGCGACGGGTTCTCGCGCAGGAGCCACGATCCTGGCGTGAGGCGCAACGACGAGGTGCTTGGCGACCAGAGCAGCTCAGGCGTGTGCGAGGGTGGTCGGCCGCCGTCGAAGAGGAAGCCCTCCCAGTCGGGGGCCGTGTCCGGGAGGCGGCTGTCCACGACCAATCCCAGCGAGACCGGGTCACTCACCGCGAGCCAGAGAATCGCGCCCACTGCCCGGTGCGCCTCGTCTGTGGTCAGGCCGTCCAGGTCGAACTCGGCCAAGGTGGTGTCACCGTGGGGTGAGATCGAGGTCAGGACGTCGGTGTCGGCGTCCACCCACAGCTGCACGGTGAACGTCCGCAGGTGCGGGAAGGCATCGAGAGTGGTCTCGACGGGGCCGTCCTCCGTCAGGTGGCGTACCCCTTCGGTCTCCGGGTGCGTCAGCCGGAGACCGAAGGGGGCCATGTCGTTGAGCAAGTGAAGCAGAGCCAGGGGAGATCCGGCTCGGCGAACCCACAGTGCTTCCCCGAATCCCATGTCCTCAGCCTATCGAGTGAATTGGACGACGTTCTTGGCCCCGAGGATCCGCATCGCCGCCTGAATCACCGATAGCGGTGTACCGACCTCGAAGTAGGCGATGGCGCGGACTCCTTCCCTGTCGGCGGCGTACTTGAGGATCGACAGCTTCTCGCGGAGCTTGTTGATGTTCTTGGCCTTGGCCGGTCCGCCGACGGCGATCCACTCGCCGTTGGGGCCTATGACGTCCACGTCCGTGGACCCGACACCCGGGCGCACGACCTTCATGCCCTGTTTGCCCGCCGGTCCGGAGACGCGCCCGCCGACGAGTTCGGCGACCGCCTGCTCACGAGCCGCGCCGATGTCGATGCCGCAGTGGTTGGGGGTGTTCTGGTTGTGGACGAGAACCTCGGTGGCGCCCGCCGCCACGTAGTAGGTGTGCGGGCCGGCGACCGTGAGGTTGTGGACGCGCTGGCTGCCGGAGGTCCACTGCTCACGCCTCAACGCCATCATGATCCCAGGTGGGGCGTCTCGGAACCCCAACGATCTTCGGGCCTCGACGGCCATGTGGGGGCGGAAACGCGCACGCAGCCGTTGCGGAAGCTGAAATGTCGCCACGGCGGATTAGTGTGCAAACCGTGAGTGATGTGATCGATTGTCACCGTGAGCGTGTGCGCGCCGCCGACCCTCTCGTCGCCGTCGCGGATCTCGGCGAAGACCTGATCGAGACCGTGAACGCTGTCGGCGCCCCCTCGGTGAGCAGAGCCGACCCCGGCGCCCCGTCAGTGCGCTGGGGCCCGCTGACCACCTACTCCCTCCACGCCAGAGTCGCCGGCGACAACCCCGCGTACGCCCTCGGCGGCCTCCTCGACCGGTGGATCTCGACCCTCGACGCCGAGCCGGGTTCCGGGCTCGTGGTGAACTGGCCGAGCCGGGATGCCGCGCCCGTGGCAGCACTGGTCAGGCGGGGGTTCGCGCCGCGCTCCGTGCTCGGCGTCCGCGTCGGCCCCGCTTCAGCGGGCGGGCACTCGTTTCCAGGTATACGGCGGGCCACGGCGGACGATCTGGATGCCATGTGCCGGCTGTACGTGGAGCTGGTCGACTACGAGGCCCAGTTCGGCTGGTTCTCGGTGCTGCCCTCGACGCCCTCCGCCGCCCGGGCCGAGCTCGAGGAGAAGCTCGCCCGTGACGACGGCTGGTGCTGGCTGGCCGAATCGGACGGTGAGGTCGCCGGCATGCTCGCAGTCCATCACCCCGACCACTCGGGCTGGATCGCGCCCGCCGTGCAGAAGCCTCCGCCCGTGGCGTACGTGGGCTCCTTGTACGCGCGGCCGGTCAGCAGGGGCCGCGGCATCGGCGCCGCGCTGGCCGCCCACGCCCATGCCGAGGCCGCAGCGGCAGGCGTCGAGACCATACTGGTGCACTACGCGGCCCCGAATCCGCTGTCCGTCCCCTTCTGGTCCCGCCAGGGCTACCGTCCGCTCGTCACGACCTGGGGACGGTTCGCTTAGGCGAGGGCGGCCCTGCGTATCGGCGGCCCGTCTGCAGCCCCCACTACTGGTCGACCACGGGAGGAGGAGGAGGAGATCGAGGCCCAGGAGTGGACGGGCGCCGTCCACCAGACCTGGCCGCTCCGCCCTCTCACCACCGGACAGTGGTGACCCGGTGAAGCGGGTGCCGGTCCCCGGCGGGAGACGGGGGCCGGCGCCACGTTCGGCATGGTCGTGCGGTGCGCGGCCGGCAAGCACGTCCTGGCGCGGTCGGAAGATGTCGCGGTCGTGCTCGGCGGGCGCGATTTGGCGTCCGTCGGTACCGAGCCGGAGCTCGACGTGCTGGCGCTCGACCTCTGTCTGGCGGGCGACGAGCCGGGCGTGCCCGCTCACGACCCTGTTCCCGACGGTCGGAGTCAACCGCCGGGCACGGGCCGGTGGCCGGTGCTGATGCAGGAGCTCGACGAGCTCTCCCACTGGGGCCGCACCCAGGCCGTGCCGCGCCTCGTGACGGGCATGGAGCCGCCCGAGCCCGCGCTCCCGACGCGCTACGAGATCGCCGTCGGGCACGAGGACGAGCGCCGGGCGATGTCGGCGGGCCTACGACCCCGACGTCGTGCTGCACAACTTCGAGGTCCTGAAGCGCCTACGCGACGAGGCTCTGCAGTTTGCCTGTGACGGCGGCCTACATGAGTGGCACTGGATGAGTGCGGACACGTCGACCATCACGAGGGCGACGTCCTCACGGTCCTGCTCGGTGATGCCGGACTCCTAACCGGCCGCGCACAGCTCCGGCAGCACGTGCAGGTCTTTGTGCTGCCGGCTGGTCAGTTCCTCCTGATCACCGTTCGTGGCCCCATCCTGAGTTCCTGTCACTGGCCGCGCCATCCCCGCCTGCCCGCGTTGCGGCCGCCGCGTTCGATGTGGCGGTCGGCTCTACCAGCGGCGTCGAGCTCGGACGCGTCACTTCACTCCGCACCCCGCGCGCCGTCCGCCGACTGGTCGTCGAGCAGCGCGCGGAACCCGGTGAGCAGGGCGTTCAGCCCGAATTCGAAGGCGCGCTCGGCGCGGTCGTGGTCCACGGGCACCCGCTCCAGCACGGCGCTGAGGCGGGGAGCGGTCTCGCGGTCCACGCCGGGGAGCATCACGCTGGGCGCGACCAGGTCGAGGGCGGAACCGAGGATGAAGCTCTCCAGCGCGGTGATGGCCGGCAGCACGTGGGTCTCGACGAAGCCGGCGTCCAGCAGCAGGCCGGCGACGTGTTCGTACATGGCGTGCATGAAGGGCTCGGCGAGCGGGGCGACGGCCAGCAGCGGTACGGCCCCCGGATGCGCGGCGAAGGCGTCCCGGTATGAGCGGGCCCAGTCCGCCAGCGCCTGCTCCCAGGGGCGCGATCGGGCCGGGCGCAGGCCGGCGGTCAGGGTCAGCTCCTCGCGCATGAGAGCGATGATCTCGTCGCGCCCGGAGACGTGGTGGTAGAGCGCCGACGGGGCCACCCCCAGGCTTCTGGCCAGGGCCGGAATGCTGAGCGTGCCCTGCTCGTCGGCGAGCTTCAGCGCGGCTGCGCCGATCCTCCGCCGGTCCAGCAGAGGCGTACGCGGTCGTCCCAAGCAGTTCGCCCTGGATCCGCCGGTGCCCCCATCGTGGGTTCTCTCTGGCCAGCCGGATGACCAGCTCACGCGGTTCGTCCGGGATCGGCGGACGTCCGGTCGCGTTCGAGTAGGCCCAGCGTTGGCAGACCAGCTGGTGGTGCCAGGCCAGCAAGGTGCCCGGCGTCACGATCCGATGGAGGTGAAGCTGTGTGGGCAGTAGTCGCGGCAGTGCGGCCGGCAGCGCTCGGTCGGCCCCGTCTGGTCGTGGCCGGGAGACCTGACGACGCAGGACGGCGACCTCATGACGCAGCACCAAGATCTCTACGTCCTTGGAGGTGTCGCCCCGTGTGAGAAGCGTCAACCAGCCGACCAACCGGACCATCAGCAGATACAGCAGGCGTAGAAACACGAGTGCCGAGGATAGAAGGCCAGGCCAGATGCCATGGACAAGTTTTGGCACCGCACAGGGCCTTTGGCCAACGCGATGATCTGGGAGCGTTCGTACGGCCCATTGTGGCCGTGGTTCACTCCTGGGACGGAGCCGCGCGCGGGTTCTCGACATCGCTGCGCGGCATTTCGTGTGCCGCTCCGCTCAGCCGCGCTGACGCTCCGCCCGCTGCCGGATCAGTTCCTCGACCGCGCTCGGCAGAGTCGTCTCGAAGTCGATCAGCTTCGCCCAGGTCGGGGTGACGACGATCCGGACCATGCCGTCGTGGTACAGCGAACGCGCCTCCGCCTCCCACCCGGCCCGTTGCTCGGGTGTGATCTCGTAGGTGCTGGGCGCCCGCAGGTACTCGGCCGGGATGTCATCGACGAAGTCCAGCTCGGCCCGGCCCCGGATGAGCAGGATCTTGGGCGGGTGCACCTCGGTGTCGATCGTCAGGGCGGCCATCGGGTGCTCGCTCAAGGACCGAAGCTTCGGAGCGTTCTTCGACGTGCACATGACGATCTCCGAGCCGTTCCAGGTGAAGCCGATCGGGATATTGCGAGGTGTGCCGTCCTTGGCGACATGGGCCAGGCGGGTCAGGTCGCGAGCCAGCAGTTCCTGGCTGGTCGGCCGGTTCAGCACCTCGATGATCTCGTTCGGATGCACGGTTGCTCCTCCGTCGTCGGTCAGCGGATCGTTGTGACGAACCCACGACGGAGCCGCCGTCGCGTTCTCGACACCCGCGCGGCGGTCCGGCTTCCCGGCGAACGGGCAGCTTAGGCTACGTACTGCCGCCGGACATCACAGACAGGCCATGACCGAAATGTCCAGCACAGCCATCCCATCGCCGGAGCCGGAGCCTACCCGGCGTGCCGTCATCAAGGCCGGCGCGGCCATCGCCGCCCTCCCCGCGGCCCCGTCGCGCACCCGCCCGGATCAGGCCGGGATGCCGGTCAAGGGACCTGGCCGGGTCCCGCTCACGGTCAACGGCGTGACCTATGAACGGCTCCTCGAACCACGGGTGAGCCTGCTGGACGCGTTGCGCGAGAGCATCGGGCTCACCGGCACCAAGAAGGGCTGCGACCGCGGCGAGTGCGGGGCCTGCACGGTGCTGGTGGACGGGCGGCGGATCAAGTCCTGCCTGACGCTGGCCATCATGCAGCAGGATCGGGACATCACCACGGTGGAGGGCCTGGCACGCGGTGAGGAGCTGCATCCGGTCCAGCGGGCCTTCATCGACCAGGACGGCCTGCAGTGCGGCTTCTGCACCCCCGGCCAGATCATGTCGGCCGTCGCCTGCATCGCCGAGGGGCATGCCGGCGACGATGCCGAGGTCCGGGAGTGGATGAGCGGCAACCTGTGCCGTTGCAGCTGTTACCCGAACATCGTGGCCGCGGTCCGGCAGGCCGCCGGAGAGCTGTCCTGATGGACGACTTCGCCTACAGCCGCCCCGGCCGCGCCGAGACCGCGCTCCGCCTGGCCGCGCGGCCGGGGACGCGGTTCATCGCCGGCGGCACCGACGTGCTCAACCTGATGCGGGACGGTGTCGAGCGTGCCGACCACTTGGTCGACATCAACGCGCTGCCCTTGGACGGCGTGCGGGAGACCCCGGCGGGGATCGAGCTGGGCGCGCTGAGCCGGATGAGCGACGTGGCCGCGCACCCGGCCGTCCGCCGACGGCTGCCGGTGCTGGCCCAGGCGCTGCTCGGCGGGGCCTCGCCGCAGGTGCGCAACATGGCCTCGCTCGGCGGGAACCTGCTGCAACGTACCCGGTGCTGGTACTTCCGCGACGCGTCCATGCCGTGCAACAAGCGATCCCCGGGCAGCGGCTGCCCGGCGATCGAGGGCCGCAACCGGTGGCACGCCATCCTCGGCGGCAGCGAACACTGCATCGCGGTGCACCCGTCGGATCTGGCCGTGGCGCTGACCGCGCTGGAGGCCACCACAACACCTCCACGGCGCGAAAGCGTATGAGCAGCCGCATCAGGATCGC
>NZ_JBSFGJ010000082.1:0-28473 GCF_053596515.1 Nonomuraea sp. NPDC001684 | reverse complement strand
TGAAGGTGTAGGTGCGGCCGGTCTGATCGGCGCCCACCTTGGAGCCGTTCTTGTAGAGGCCGTAGGCGGTGACGCCGATTCACCGTCAGCCCGGCCAGCAGGTCGCGGCGCGGATGACGGCCGAACGCGGCCAGATCGGCCCGGCCGGGCAGGACGGGACGCAGACGGGCCCAGCCCGCCCGGAGCACTGAGGTCACCGTTCGCCGGCCTCCGATTCGAGCAGCTCGTTCAGCAGCGCGTGCCGGCCGGAGAGCTTGGCCTGCAGCAGGTGGCGGGCGGCGCGCAGCAGCTCCGCCACGTCGCCGCCGGACAGCGCGTACACGACGGTCGATCCGTCGCGGCGGGCGGTGACCAGCTCCGAGCGGCGCAGCACGGCCAGATGCTGGGACAGGCCGGTGGGCTCCACCTCGATCTCGGCCAGCAGGTCGCGCACCGGCATCGGGCCGTCCTGGAGCAGCTCCAGCACGCGGATCCGCACCGGATGTCCGAGCAGCCGGAACAGCTCGGCCTTGGCCTCGTACAGGGGGACGGACATCAGCGCGCCTCCTCTCCCCCGCGGGCCGCGCCGGGGTCCGGGCCGGGGTCCGCGCCGGGGCTCTCGTCGGTGTCCACGCCGTGCGCGCGGGCCATCCGCAGCACCTCGTCCAGCCCGCCGGCGGCGGCCAGCGCGGCGTCGGCGTCGCCGTCCTGTTCGGCCGCGCGCAGCGCGCCGGCCGCCTCATCCACCCGGCGCCGGATCGCCGCAGCGAACGCCTCGCTCACACTGTCCCCTGCCTTCATGCCTGCCTTGACGAGATAAGTGTTAAACGAATTGCGAAAATTCGCAAGTTCTATACGGTTTGGCCATTTGTTATCTGACTAGATAATGTTATCTGTATGGATAACAGCGACGGCGATCAAGGCCGTCCGCCCGGCCCCCATCAGGCGGCGACCGCGGCCCGCAGGAAGCAGATCATCCGGGCCGCGATCACCCTGCTCGGCGAGCGCGGCTACCAGGCCACCACCTTCGACGCCATCTGCAAGGAGGCCGGGCTCAGCAGCAGCCGGCTGATCACCTACCACTTCTCCAGCAAGGACGAGCTGTTCGCGGCCGTCGCCGACCAGATCGCCGCCGACGCCGAGGCCCACGTGCGTCCCGCCGTGGAGGCCGCGACCGGCGCCCGCGAACTGCTCGCCACCGCCATCCGGGCGAACGTGGCGTTCATCGCCGCCCACTCCTCTCAGGTGCGGGCGCTCCAGCAGATCCTGCTCAACAGCGGTCAAGGCGTCTGGGAACGGCACCACACCGAGTCGCTGGACCGGCTGGCCGGCCTGTTCACGGACGGGCAGCGCGCCGGCGTCTTCCGCACCTTCGACCCGCGGGTCATGGCGGCGGCGCTGCGGGCGTCGATCGACAGCGTCGTCCCGCTCCTCGCCGCCGGGCTCGCCCCCGGCCTCTGCGCGGACGAACTGGTCGAACTCTTCGACCGCAGTACGAGTGAGAAGTCCTGAGACCGGTCCGGAAGGGGAACACGATGTCAGCTGAAGGGATCGCCGGGCGGACGTACGTCGTCACCGGGTCGGCGTCGGGCATCGGCGCCGCGACCGCCGCCCTGCTCCGTGCCCGCGGCGCCACGGTCATCGGCTGCGACCTCGACGACGCCGACGTCCAGGCCGACCTGTCCACGCCCGAGGGCCGGCGGTCGCTGGTCGACCAGGTGAGCGCGGCCGGGACCGTCGACGCGGTGCTCGCCGTCGCCGGGGGCGGCCGGACCGGGCTGCTGGCGACGAACTACTTCGGCGCGGTCGCGACGCTCGAAGGTCTACGTCCGGTGCTGGCGCGGAGTCGGGCCCCTCGTGCCGTGGTCGTGTCGTCGACCTCGTCGCTGGCCCCCGCCGACGAGCGCGTCATGCAGGCGTGCCTGGACGGCGACGAAGCCGCCGCCGTCGCCCTCGTCGAGGCGGACCCGTCCGCCGGCGGCCCGGCCGGCGCCTACGGGATCGCCAAGCGCGCGTTGAACCGCTGGGTGCGCAGAGCCGCCCCCACACCGGAGTGGGCGGGCGCCGGCATCGCGCTCAACGCCGTCGCGTCCGGCGTCGTGGACACGCCGGCGGCCGCCTGGATCTTCGCGAGCGAGGAGGCGCGGGCCGCGGTGGAGGCGGCGGCGCCGCAACCGTTCGGCGGCTTCCCCGGGCGGCCGGAGTGGATCGCCGAGCTCCTGTGCTGGCTCACCGGCGCCGACAACCGCTTCGTCACCGGCCAGATCATCTTCGCCGACGGAGGCGCGGAGGCCGCGCTGCTCGGCGACCTCCATTGGCGCTGACGGCGCTGAGGGCGCTGACGGCACTGACGGCGCTGAGGGCGTTGACGGCGCTTGGGGCCGCCGACCGGCCACCGCTCAGACCACCGTTCAGGCGACCGCGTCGGCGGGCTGTTTGCGGCGGGATCTGATCTCGTAGGCGAGCAGCGTGCCGCCGACGGCCACGGCGACCGCCCCGACCACGGGAAGCGCCTCGGCGGACGAGGCCACGGCGGCGAACGCCAGCACCAGCAGCGCCACCACCACCCGGCTCAGCCAGGGGAAACCCCACATGCGCAGCCGCAGCAGCTCGGGCGACTCGGCCTCCATACGCCGGCGCAGCCGGAGCTGGCTGAGCGCCACGAAGACGTAGAGCAGCAGCACCAGCAGCCCGGCGGTGTTGATCAGCAGGTCGAAGGCGTCGTCGCCGACCGCGAACGCGCCGGCCATCAGGGCCAGCGCGAGCGCGCCGCCGCCGAGCAGCGCGGGCGCGGGCACCCCGGACGCCCGCACCCGCGCCGCCGCGGCGGGGGCGTCGCCGCGGGCGGCCATCGCGCACAGGACGCGCGAGGCGGCGTACAGCGCGGCGTTCATCACCGACACGACCGCGACCAGGATCACCCAGGTCATCAGGGTCGCCGCGCCGGGGACGCCGAGCTCGGCGATGGCGGCCGCGAACGGGCTGTCCGCGCCGCCCGCCGGGACGCGGTTCCACGGCACGACCGCCAGGATGACCAGCACCGAGCCGACGTAGAAGATCAGCACCCGCCAGACCACCCGCAGGGTGGCCCGCGCGACCTCTTTGGCGGGTTCGGCCGACTCGGCGGCCGCGATGGTGACGATCTCCGCCCCGAAGTAGGAGAACAGCACGGTGACGAGCGCGGTGAGGACCGCTCCCCAGCCCTTGGGGGCGAACCCGCCGTGCCCGGTCAGCGCGCTGAGACCGGCGCCGCCGCCGGACGGCCACAGACCCAGGACGTACAGCGCCCCGGCGGCGAGGAAGGCCACGATCACCACGACCTTGACCGAGGCCAGCCAGAACTCGGTCTCGCCGAACAGCCGTACCGAGACCAGGTTGGCCGCGGTGAGCGCCGCCAGCAGCGCGACGGCCGTCGGCAGCACGGGGACGGCTCCGGACAGGGAGTTCAGCAGCTTGGCCCCCGCCACGCCCTCGAACGCGACCGCGACGATCGCGAACAGCCAGTAGCACCAGCCCACCAGGAACCCGGCGCGCGGCCCGAGGGCGGCACGGGCGTAGTCGGCGAACGAGCCCGCCGAGGGCCGGGCGGCGGCCATCTCGCCGAGCATCCGCATCACCAGGACGACGATCAGGCCGCCCAGGGCGTAGGCGACCAGCGCCGCCGGGCCGGTGTCGGCGATCACCTTGCCGCTGCTGACGAACAGGCCGGCGCTGATGACGCCGCCGAGCCCGATCATGGTCATGTGGCGTCGTTTGAGTCCGCGGTGGAGCGATCCCCCGCTGTCGTGCCCGGTCATGGCGTTCGGCTCCCTGCTGTTCTCGGATAGGGGAGATCGGACCCCGGCCCATGGCCGGGCCGGGGTCTGGTTGATCGCGGGGGCGGTACGGACGGCGCGGCCAGTGGCCGCAGTCAGTGGTAGCGGTCAGTGGCCGCAGTCAGTGGTAGCGGTCAGTGGTAGCGGTCAGTGGCCGCGGTAGACGGCGGGGCGCCGTTCGACGAAGGAGCGGACGCCTTCGCGCACGTCCTGGCCGCGCAGGCAGGCCAGCAGCCCTTCGGTCTCCAGGTCGAGCACCTGTTCCAGGTCCAGCTCCCAGACCTGCCGCATGGCCTGCTTGATCAGGCGTACCGGGGTGGGCGCCGCGGCGGCGACGCGTTCGGCCAGCTCCAGCGCCGTGTCGAGCAGGCCGGCGTCGGGGACCAGCCTGCTGACCAGCCCGGCGCGGTACGCCTCGGCGGCGCCGACGGTCTCGCCCGTCAGCAGCAGGTCCACCGCGCGGCCGTGGCCGACCAGGCGGGGCAGCGAGTACAGCACGCCGTTGCTCGGGAACAGGCCGCGGTGCACCTCCTTGAAGGCGAACGAGGCGGCGTGGCCGGCCAGCCGCAGGTCGCTGGCGATGGCCAGCTCCACGCCGACGCCGACCGCGATCCCGTTGACCGCCGAGATGATCACCTTGGGGTGGGTGGTGAAGCGGCGGGTGAGGTCCTGGAGCGCGGCGGTCCGTTCGACCAGGTCGGCGTCGGACCCGGCGGCGAGCTGCGCGCCGGCCTCCTTCAGGTCGGTCCCGGCCGAGAAGGCGCGGCCGGTGCCGGTGAGCACCAGCGCGCCCACCGCGTCGTCGCGGGCCGCCTCGTCCAGGACGGCGACCAGCTCGCCGTAGGTGCGCTGCCGGAAGGCGTTCAGCACCTCGGGCCGGTCGAAGGCGACCACCAGGGCCGAGCCGGCGCGGCGCACCCGCAGATCGGTGCTCATCGGTTTGCCTCCCGGGCGTCGTAGGCGCCGTCCCGTCCGGACGGCAGCAGGTGTTTGGCGATGCGTTCGGACGGCGTCATCGGGAACGCCTCGACGAACTCCACGAACCGCGGCGTCTTGAAGTCGGCCAGCCGCGCCCGGACGTAGTCGACCAGCTCGTGCGGCTCGACGGGCTCGGCGACCTGCACGAACGCCTTGACCTCCTCGCCGAACAGCTCGTCGGGCACCGGGATCACGGCGGCGGCGCGCACGGCCGGATGGCCGGTCAGCACGGCCTCCACCTCGGCGGCGGCGATGTTCTCGCTGCCGCGCCGGATCATCTCCTTGAGCCGTCCGACCAGGTGGTAGTGGCCGCGGGCGTCCCGGCGGCCGAGGTCGCCCATGGGGTACCAGCCGTCGCGCAGCAGCGGCTCGTCCCGGTTCCAGTAGCCGGTCAGCATCGGCCGGCCGCGGACCATGATCTCGCCGACCTCGCCGTCCGCGGCGTCGGATCCGTCCGCTAAGACGATCTTGACCTCCTTGCCGGGGACGGGCCGGCCCATGGCGCCGGTGCCGACGCACGCGGTGTCCTCCGGCCGGACGGCCAGCACGACCCCGGCCTCGGTGCTGCCGTACGCCTCCCGCCAGGGCGCGCCCCAGCGCTCCTCGATCGCGGCGTGCAGGGCGGGCGCGATGCCCGAGCACAGGACGAGCCGGACGCGGTGGGCCCGGTCCCGTTCGGGGTCGGGCGGCTGCTTGAGCAGCAGCAGCGGCATCGTGCCGAGGACGTAGAAGAAGGTGGCGCCGTGCTCGCGCACCGAGGGCCAGAAGCCGGAGGCGGAGAAGCGCGGCAGGATCACCAGCGGGATGCCGGTCAGCAGGCACAGCACCGTGTTCCACTGCGGGTCCATGTAGTAGAACGGCTGGGCGGTGAGGTCCACGTCGCCCGGGGTGACGGCGGCGACGTCGGCCGCCAGCTCGGCCAGGTGCAGCCAGTAGCGGTGGGTGAGCATGCAGCCCTTGGGGAACCCGGTGGTGCCCGAGGTGTACTGGAGGTTGAGCAGGTCGTCCCAGCCGACGTCGGGCAGGTCGGGGGCGCCGGGCGCGGCGGCGCTCTCGGCCCCCGCGTCGAAGGCGCCCGGGGGGACGGGCTCGGGCGCGGGCCCTGCGTCGGCGGCGTCGAGCAGCCCGACCTCGCCCAGGCCCAGCGCCAGCAGCGCACCGGCCGCGGCGGCCGAGCCGGCCAGGGCCAGCACCGGCGCGGAGTCCTTGACGACGTGGGCCAGGTCGGCGCTGCGATAACCGGGATTCAGCGGGACGATCACCGCGCCCAGCTTGGCGATCGCCAGCCAGGCGACCGGGAAGCCGACGCCGTTGGCGAGCATCACCGCGACCCGGTCGCCGCGGCGGACGCCGTGCCCGGCCAGCACGCCCGCCAGCCGGTCGGTCCGCCGCTCCACCTGCGCGACGGTGGTCTCGACGCCGCCGAAGCGGAACAGCACCCGGTCGCCGTGCGCGGCGGCCCGGTCCCGGAGCAACCCGCCGAGGCCCCCGGCGATCCGCCCGGCCGCTCCCCCGCCGTACGACGGCGGCGCGGCCGTCACGCTCGCCGCCGGGTGGCCATGTCGAACATCGTCGTCAGCTCGGCGGCGCAGTCGGCCAGGTCGACGGCCTCCTCGTCGAAGACCCACTGGAGCATGACGCCGTCGATCGCGCCCTGGACGGTGGCGGCCAGCGTGCGCGGCGAGAAGTCGCGGAAGTCGCCGCTGTCCTGGCCGCGCCGCAGGATGCCCTCCAGGTGGTGGCGGCACGGGTCGTACATGTCGGCGTTGAACCGGCGCTTGGCCTCGGGCGATCCGAAGCTGCCCCAGATGTCCACCAGCGCGACGAAGTTGGCGCGGTTGGCCGCCATGAACTCGAAGCTCGCCTCGATGAAGGCGCGCAGCCGGTGCGGGGCGTCCGGCGCCCGGTCCACCCGAGCCTTGATGAACCGGTTGCTCTCGGTGAACAGGGCGTTGACGACCTGCTGGATCAGTTCGTCCCGGCCGGCGAAGTGGTAGGAGATCACGCCCCTGCTGACGCCGACGTCCTGGGCGATCCGGGCCAGCGACGCCTGGGGCAGCCCGGCGCTGGCGATGGTGGAGATGGCGCCCTCCACGATCTGCCGCCGCCGGGCCTCCTCGATGAACGAGGCCTTCTTCTGGCCGTCCTGATCGATTTTTGACCGCATGGCCAGGATTCAAGCCCGACGGACGGCGTGCGGCAAGCCCCGCTCACCGACTGTGCGGTTTCCCCCACCCCTCGCCCGGCCGTTCCCCGGGCCGTCTCCCGGGCCGGCCGGTCGCCGCGAGGTAGTGCAGCACCGCCAGCACCCGGCGGTTGCCGGCCGCCGACGCGGGCAGGCCGAGTTTGGCGAACACCGCGGTGACGTGCTTCTCCACCGCGCTCAGCGACACGTACAGCTGGTCGGCGATGCCGGTGTTGGACCAGCCCTCGGCCATCAGGGCGAGCACCTCGCGCTCCCGGGGCAGCAGGGACTCGTCCCAGCCGGGGTCGGGCATGGCGGCACCTCCTCGGTGCGGGAAACCGCAAGATCCGGGCGAACCTCTTGTCTCACTCATACCATCTGGATTAAATCCTGGCCATGCGGTCAAAAAATCATCATCATGCCCAGAAAACCTGCGTGCTCGGCGCCGTCCTGGCCGGCGTGGTGCTCGGCGGCGGCCTCGCCGTCCCGGCCCACGCCCGGACGGCGCACGTCCCCGCCGCCGCGGCCCGGAGCGCCACGGACGCCACCGCCACCGACGCCACCGACGAGCAGCTCCGCTGCCTGCTGGACGACGTCGTCAAGCCGCCCGTGCCCGGCGCGATCCTCACCGTGACCGGCCCCGGCCGGGCCTTCGACGGCGCCGCGGGCGTGTACGAGCTGGGCGGACGCGCCCTGCGCAGCTCCGACGCCTTCCGCACGGCCAGCGTCACCAAGACGATGACCGCGGCCGTCGCGCTCCGCCTCGCCGAACGCGGCGACCTGCGCCTGGACGCTCCCATCAGCGAATACCTGGACCGGAAGCTGGTCGCGCGCATCCCGTACGGGTCGCGGATCACCGTCCGGCAGCTCCTCGACCACACCGCCGGTCTGTACGACTACGTGGGGGACGAGAAGTGGTTCCAGTACGTGCTCGACCATCCGGACAAGACCTGGAAACCACTGGAGCTGGTGGACTGGGCGCTTCGGTCGGGCAAGCCCTACTTCGCTCCCGCCAAGGGCTACCACTACTCCGACACGGGCTACGTCCTGGCCGGGATGGTCATCGAGAGGGCCGGCCGCGAGCCGCTGCACCGGTTGTACCGGTCGTTGCTGCTGGAGCCGCTGAAGATGGACCGCACGTACCTGGAGTGGTGGGAGCCGCACCGCGGCCCGCGCGCCCACAACTACCTCGGCGAGCGCGACACCTACGACCACAACCCGACGTTCGACACGTTCGGCGGCGGCGGCCTGGTCTCCACCGGGGCCGACCTCAACCGGTTCATGCGCGGCCTGTTCGAGGGCAAGGTCTTCAAGCACCCGGCGACGCTGCGGACGATGTTGCGCAGCACCCCGCAGAGCGTCAAGGCCGGGTCGCCGTACGGGCTGGGCATCGCCCGGCTGACCGCGACGGGCGATGCCGCCTACGGGCACAGCGGCTTCTTCGGCGCGTTCCAGATCTACGTGCCGAAGCAGCGGCTCGCGATGACCGGCACCCTCACCCAGGCGGAGACCGTGTCCAAGGAGCAGAGCAGCGCGTTCATCGAGAACGCCCTGCGGGTGAGCCTCGGCAAGGCGCCCACCGGCCCCTGCGCGCGCCCGTAGCTCAGGCCACGCAGGAGTCGGCCAGCTTCCCCGACGACGCCATCGCCGTCCTGGTGGGCGTGCCGGACGGCCGGGCGGACGGTGTGCTCGACGGTGTGCCCGACGGCGTGGCGGACGGCGTGCCCGCGGCGACGGTGGCGGGCGCGCGGTGCGAGCGGAGAATGGCCCTGCGGACGTCGGCCCGGATGCGCGGGAAGTCCGGGTAGGCCGGGTTGTAGCGCGGCGGGACGATCGACAACGTCCCCACCCGGGCGCCCTTGACCTTGTTGGCCAGCGGCACCAGGTCCTGCAGCAGCCCGCGCGGGATGTCGGTCCGGAACGTCTGCCGGGCCGCGCCGGCCAGCTGCTTGAACTTCAGCAGCACGTTGGCCGGGTCGAGCTGGTCGAGCATGGCGGAGATGACGCAGTGCTGGCGGCGCATCCGGGTGTGGTTGTCGCCTCCGGCGCAGCTGGAGCCGTCGTGGTCGCGGGCCCTGCCGTACCAGAGCGCGTCGTTGCCGTTCAGCCGGCGGGTGCCCGCCTTGATCACGCCGCCGTCGCTGCGGCCCACGCCGTAGCAGATGTCCTGCTCGACGTGGATGCGCACGCCGCCGAGCGCGTCGATCAGCCGGGCCACGCCCCACATGTTGACCAGCACGTAGTAGTCGATCTTGAGGCCGAGGATCTCGCCGACCGCGCCCTTGACGGCGTCCGGGGCCCGGGTGGGCGAGTTGCGGAACAGCGCGGGATGGGTGTCGGCGTAGGCCCAGACGCCGTTCAGCAGGTCCTCCGACTCCCGCCCGGCCCCGGCGATGTAGAAGCCCTTGGGCGGCGGGAACAGCTTCCCCATCACGCTCCCCCTGGGGAAGGGCGCGTTCTCCATCTCCCTGGGCAGCGCGAACAGCACGGTGTCGCCGGTCCTGACGTCGATGCTGGCGACGTTGACGCTGTCGGTGCGGATGCTCGTCCCGTTGCGGCCGCGCGCGCCGTCGCCGCCGAGCAGCAGGATGTTCACCCTCGTCCGGCCGGCCCACGGGTCGGCGTGGTTGATGGGCGTGGGCTCGGGCGCGTTGAACACGTCGGTCAGCGTGGCGTCGACCTCCGACACCGTCTGCGAGGCCACCACGAACGGCGACACGACGGCCGCGACGAGCAGCAGCGCCACGCCGTCCGACCAGACCAGCCGCCGCCGCGGCCGCAGCACGGTGTAGGAGGCGACCACCAGCAGCCCCCACGCGACGCCGACGCCGATGGCGCCACCGGTGATCGCCGAGGCCCAGGCGGCCTGGGTCGCCATGGCCCACCCGCCCGCCGAGGCCACGACGAGGGCCACCGCCACGCCCGCGGCCAGGAACAGCCCCAGCAGCGCCAGCCCGAGCAGGCGGTACCCGGCCCGCAGATGGGCCGCGCCCGGAATGACGATCGACAGCGCTGCCCAGCCGATGGCTGCCCCCGCGCCCCGTTTGGTGCCCATCCGCCCTCATGATCTCTATGTGGTACGTCCCCCGAGATCATAGGTTCGGGGCTGATTGCCCATGTACGCAACTTATCCAGCGGAATATGCAGAAGAAGGGCGTCAGTCCACGTACGCCCACAGGTCGTAGGTGGTGGAGCCCGGGTAGTTCTGCGGATAGTGCGTGCTGCACCACCAGGTCTGCCAGCGCCCGTTCTGCTGGCCCGACTGGCCGAAGGAGACGCAGATGTCGTACGGCAGGCCGGTGTAGACGACCTGGAGCGTGGACGTGGCGTCCGCCGGCGTGCTCATGGCCAGGACGGGCGCCAGGGTGGTGACCGCGGCAAGCGCCAGGGCGGTGATTGCGCGACGCATCGGCTCTCCCCTCATCAAGGGTCGGATTGCGTGAGAAGCGATCACCGTGAATTGCACGACAGGGCTCGCCCCCACCGCAAGATCGGCCCTCGCACGGCCCCGGCGACCAGCGCGAACGTCCCGCGGGCGATGAAAGGTTCATCCCGCCGCCCCTGACGGCGTCAGGACGGGGTCGTGCCGTGTCAGCACGACGTCGGCGCGGTGTCAGCGCGGCCCGCGAAGGTGAACGCCATGAACACCTCGGCGCTCACGACTATTCGGTGTTGCTAGGTACTGGTACCTCGTGGCACTATATAGTCAGTAGTCAGCACCACTAAGTAGTCGCGCCGACGGCGAGACCCCCCGGAAGAGAAGACAGGGCCAAGTGATGACGACACGACAAGCTCCGGCGATCCAGGTGCACGGCCTGGAGAAGTCGTACAAGGAACTGCACGTGCTGCGCGGCGTGGACTTCGAGGTGGCGCGGGGCAGCATCTTCGCCCTGCTCGGCTCGAACGGCGCGGGCAAGACCACGCTGGTGAAGATCCTGGCCACGCTGCTCAAGGCCGACGCCGGCACGGCCAGGGTCAACGGCCTCGACGTCGCCGGGCAGGCCGCCCAGGTGCGCGAGTCCATCAGCCTCACCGGCCAGTTCGCCGCCGTGGACGAGATCCTCAGCGGGCGGGAGAACCTCGTGCTGGTCGCCCGGCTGCGGCACCTGAAGAACCCCGGCAAGATCGCCGACGACCTGCTCGAACGGTTCTCGCTGACCGAGGCGGGCGGCCGGAAGGCGGCGACGTACTCGGGCGGCATGCGCCGCCGCCTCGACATCGCGATGAGCCTCATCGGCGACCCGCCGGTCATCTTCCTCGACGAGCCGACCACCGGCCTCGACCCCCAGGCGCGCATCGAGGTGTGGCAGGCCGTCAAGGAGCTCGCCGCCCAGGGCACCACCGTGCTGCTCACCACCCAGTACCTGGACGAGGCCGAGCAGCTCGCGGACCGGATCGCGATCCTGCACGAGGGCCGGATCATCGTCAACGGCACCCTCGCCGAGCTCAAGCAACTCCTCCCGCCCGCCAAGGTCGAGTACGTCGAGAAGCAGCCGACCCTGGAGGACGTCTTCCTCACCCTCGTCGGCACGAAAGCCTAAGGACCCCCACGATGAGCAAGCACTTCTTCGGTGACACCACCGTCCTGCTGGGACGGTCCCTGCGCCACATCTCCCGCAGCCCGGACACCATCGTCACGACCGCGATCATGCCGATCGCCATGATGCTGATGTTCGTCTACGTGTTCGGCGGCGCGATCAGGACGGGGTCGGACTCGTATGTGAACTACATGCTGCCCGGCATCCTGCTCATCACGGTCGCCTCCGGCATCGCCTACACCGCCTACCGGCTGTTCATGGACATGAAGGGCGGCATCTTCGAACGGTTCCAGTCCATGCCGACCGCGCGCTCGTCGGTGTTGTGGGCGCACGTGCTGACCTCGCTGGTCGCCAACCTCGTCTCGCTGGTGGTCGTGATGCTCGTCGCCCTGCTCATGGGCTTCCGCTCAAGCGCGGGCCTGTCGGCCTGGCTGTCGGTCGCGGGCATCCTGATCCTGTTCACCCTGGCGCTGACCTGGATCGCCGTCATCCCCGGCCTGTCGGCCAAGACCATGGAAGGCGCGAGCGCGTTCTCCTACCCGCTCATCTTCCTGCCGTTCCTCAGCTCGGCGTTCGTGCCCACCGACACCATGCCCACCGTGGTGCGCGTCTTCGCCGAGAACCAGCCGGTGACCTCCATCGTCAACGCCATCCGCGCCCTGTTCGCCGAGCAGCCCGTCGGCAACGACATCTGGATCGCCCTCGGCTGGTGCGTCGGCATCCTGGTCGTCGCCTACGTCTTCGCCATGAACACCTACCGCCGCAAGATCTCCTGAAAGGACGATCATGACCGAGTCCCTGCACACCGTCACGCCGATGCCCGCCGAGCGTCGTCCCGGCTGCCCGTTCGACCCGCCGAAGGAACTCGTCGAGGCCCGCGAGCACGGCCCCATCAGCCGCTTCCCCTTCGCCGACGGGCACCAGGGCTGGCTGGTCACCGGCTACGACCTGGCCCGCTCGATCCTGGCCGACCCCCGCTTCAGCTCCCGCAAGGAGCTCATGAGCCACCACCCGACCATCGACTACGGCGACATCGAGGTGCCCCCGGCCCCGCCCGGCGAGTTCCTGCTCATGGACGACCCGCAGCACAGCCGCTACCGCAAGCCGCTCGTCGGCAAGTTCACCGTCCGCCGGATGCGGCTGCTGACCGAGCGCGTCGAGCAGATCACCGCCGAACACCTGGACGCCATGGAACAGGCCGGCCCCACCGCCGACCTGGTGACCGCGTTCGCCAAGCCCATCCCCGCCATCGTCATCTGCGAGCTGCTGGGCGTGCCGTACGAGGACCGGGACCGCTTCCAGGAGAACATCGACAAGTTCCTCGGCGGCGAGGCCAGTGACGAGGAACTGATCGCCGCCTACCTCGCCACCCAGCAGTACCTGGCCGAACTCGTGGCCGCCAAGCGCGCCCACCCGACCGACGACGTGCTCAGCGACCTGCTCGACAGCGACCTGACCGACGAGGAGCTGCAGGGCATGGCCCTGATCCTGCTGTCGGCCGGGTTCGACACCACCGCCAACATGCTGGCCCTCGGCACCTTCGCCCTGCTGCAGAACCCGGACCAGCTCGCCGCGCTGCGCGCCGACCCCACGCTCGCCGACCAGGCCGTCGAGGAGCTGCTGCGCTACCTGTCCGTCGCCAAGCAGTTCTACCGGGTCGCCCTGGAGGACGTCGAGCTGGCCGGCCAGACCGTCAAGGCCGGCACGATGGTCCTGCTGTCGCTCAACACCGCCAACCGCGACCCCGAACGTTTCCCCGACCCTCACACCCTCGACCTGCGCCGGAAGGACGGCGGCCACCTGGCCTTCAGCCACGGCATCCACCAGTGCCTGGGCCAGCAGCTCGCCCGCGTCGAGATGCGCGTCGCCTTCCCCGCGCTGCTCAACCGCTTCCCCACCCTGCGCCTGGCCGTACCGGCCGACCAGGTCGCCCTGCGCCCGGAGCTCGCCGACATCTACGGCGTCAAGAGCCTCCCCGTCACCTGGGACGCCTGACCTCGCCCCGGTAGCGCCGCCCCCTGAGCTCCAGAGAGGAACCACCCATGGCAGACCTCCCGGCGGGTCCCGTGAAGCCCTCCTCACCAGCGCTGCGGGCCTCCGACGCGGACCGCGACCGCGTCACCGAACTGCTGCGGACGGCCGTCGCCGACGGCCGGCTCGACCTGGCCGAATTCGAGGAGCGGCTGGAGGTGGCGTTGTCCGCCCGCACCGTGAACGCGCTGGCCCCGCTCGTCACCGACCTGGTCGCGGGACCGGGCAGCCACGGTGCGCTCGCGCTGCCGCCGGCCGGGGCTCCGGCCGCCGAACTGCTCACCATCAAGGAGAAGCACGGCTCGGTGCGCCGCGACGGCCGCTGGACGTTGCCGCACCGGCTGGCGGTGCGCACCGCGTGGAGCGACGTGCTGCTGGACCTGACCAGCGCGGTGCGCGGCGCGCCCGAGCTGATCATCGAGCTGCGGGTGAGCGGCGGCAGCGTGGAGCTGGTCCTCGCGCCGGGCATGGTGCTGGAGAACGACGAGCTCTCGGTACGGCACGGCACGCTGGCGATCGGCAGGGCACCCGACGACGACACGCCGGAGGTGTTGCGGGTCCGCCTGACCGGCCGCATGCGGCACGGCCGGCTCGACGTCCGCCGGCAGGCCACACGGCGGTGACGCGGCGCGGCGCGTAGGGATTTCGTCAGGATTGCGGCGGTTCACGCCCCGGCGGGACAGGCTGGACAGATCATTCCCGCACGGACGAGAGCCACGTATGCCGATGAATCCATGGACACCTTCCGGCCCCCACGAGATCGAGATCGACCGGTCCCGGCTCAGGGAGCTGCGATCGCGCCTGCCCGAGGCGGCCAGGCGGCTGGACGAGGTGGTGCCCAAGCTGGTGTCGCTGACCGTGGCCGAGTCGGCGTTCACGTCGTTCACCTACTCGCTGGCGCTGGCCTACAACGAGGTCGAGGCCCTCACGATGACCGAGGTGCGTCGCCGCCTCGACGACACCGCACGCGTCCAGGACGACCTGGACACCTCGGTCACCACCTGGCAGGACGCCGAGACCGCCGCCACCGTGAGGATGCGGTGAACGCCGCCGAGCTGGCCCGCGACGCCCTCATGGCGGGCGCGGGGGCGGCGGTGACGCTGTCCGCGCTCGGCGTGCCCGCCGCCTGGCCGTTCGTCGGCAGGATGTACGTCCACCAGTACGACCCGCAGGCGTTCTTCGACGGCGCGGACACCTGGCTGGCCGTGCACGACGACGTGGCGGCCACCCGGCTGAACGTCGAGGCGCTGGTCGGCGAGGTGGCCACGACGAGCTGGCGGAGCGAGGACGGCCGGGCCTTCGACCGCCGCATGGACGCCTACCTGGCCGGCCTGCGCTCGATCGAGATCCGCGCGGTCGTCGCCGCCCTCGTCCTCCGCACCGTCGGCGCCGCGCTCGTCGCGATGATCCTGTACCAGTTCCTGGTGGCGGCGGCCATGGCCGCGCTGGCGCTCTGGGTGCTGACCGCCGCGCTCACACCGCTCAGCCTGGTCACCGCCCGGACCGCGGCCACCCGCTGCCTGACCGGCCTGTACGAGAACTACCGGGCAGTGGAGTCGCTGCTCGACACGCTGCTGCACGGCTGCGCCGCCGCCCTGTCCGCGGCGGTGGCGGTGGACGCGGGCGCCAAGGCGGCCCGCGGCGACGGCGGCGGGCTGCGCGACCTCGCCGCCGCCACCTTCGCCCAGGGCCCGCTGCTGGTCTGGGGCACCGCGAACCGGATCGAACGGGACCTGACCGCGCACGGCCTCACCGGCCGCCGCCAGGGCGCCGGCGGGCCACTCCCCCAGGGCGTCCCGCAGGCGGCGGGCGCCAAGGCGCTCAACGACGTCACGAGCGGCAGCCAGACGATCACCGGCCGGTACGTGCCGGCGCAGGCCGCCGACGGCTCCTACTCGTTCCCCTGGGAGTGACCGCCATGGACTTCGAGCAGGCACTCGGCCTCGACCCCGAACGGCTCGCGGCCGACGCCGACCACCTTTTCAGCAGACTGAGCCGGCTCCCCGGCGAGACCGCCACGGCCCGGGCCGAATCCCCGGACGGCTGGGTGAGCGTCGAGTACAGCTGCGCGTCCGGCGTCCAGGACCTGCGCCTGGACCCGCGGGCGATGCGCATGGAGTCGGCGCGCCTGGCCGAGACCGTCCTCGGCCTGATCCACCAGGCCAGGCGGCAGGCCGAGGCCGAGGAGCGCGCCAGGCTGGAGGAGTTCCTGGGCGCGGGCGAGGCGCTCCTGACCGGCCGCGGGCTCGTCGCCGCCCGGCTGCGCGACTCGACCGGCGCCCTGCTGGCGAACCTGGAGCAGGCCGAGGCGACGATCGCCCGGGTACGCGGCCTGCTGCGCCCCTGACCCGAAGGCTCTACTCTGTGGTACTGTATAGCAGTACTCGGTACCACCGAGTACTTAGGAAGGCGGCGGAAGAAGAGCCACCATGGACAATCTGACGGAGATGCTGAAGGGCACGCTTGAGGGCTGCGTGCTCCAGATCATCGGCAGCGAGGAGACCTACGGGTACGCCATCACGCGCCGACTGAACGACCTGGGCTTCGCCGACGTCGTCGAGGGGACGGTTTACACCATCCTGCTGCGACTGGAGAAGAACGGGCTCGTCCAGGTGACGAAACGACCGTCCGAGCAGGGGCCGCCGCGCAAGTTCTACGCGCTCAACGACGCGGGACGCGCGGAACTGGCGACTTTCTGGGCGAAATGGGCGTACATCACATCCCGGATCGACAAGCTCAAGGAGGGCGGGAAATGAGCTTCTGGGAGACCATCACAGGCAGCGATCTCACCAGGGACTACAAAGCGTTCGAAGCCCGGGCCGCGGCACTGCCGGCCGACCACCGGGCGGCCTGGGAACAGATCAAAGGTCATCTCTTTCTCTACGGGGACTTCACCGGCCGGAACCTGATGCCGATCTTCGACGGCGTTCTGGGGCTGCTGGAGGAGACGGCGGCCGACGGGCAGGACATCCACGAGGTGCTGGGCGACGACATCCCGGGGTTCTGCGCGGCCCTGGCCGGCGAGGCCGGGGGCCGCAACTTCCGCGACCGGTGGCGCGAGCAGCTGAACAGGAACGTCGCGAAGAAGCTGGGCCGGCTGGGAGGCTGACGTGGGCATCCAGGACATCATCGAGGGCAAGAAGCAGTGGCGGGCGCACCTGGCGCGGGTCAAGGCGCTGCCGCCCGACTACCAGATCGTCTACAAGGAGATGCAGCGGTACTTCTTCAAGGTCGGGCCGGTGGGGCTGACCGACGGGTCCCTGCTGCCGGGCATCGTCGACTTCTTCGAGGAGGGCGTCGCGGCCGGCAAGGGAGTCCTCGAACTCATCGGCGAGGACGTCGCCGCCTTCGCCGACGGCCTGATCAAGGACTCCCGCACCTACGCCGACCTCTACCAGGAGTCCGTCAGCGAGAAGACCGGCACCAAGGGGAAACCTCACCGGTTGTAGAGCCTGCGGGCCCACAGGTACCCGCCCAGCGCGATGACCGCGCTCCAGAGTGCCGCCGCCGCGAGGCTGGGCCCCGCCGGCCGCCCGGCCAGCAGCGCGCGCAGGGTTTCGATGACGGGCGTGAACGGCTGGTGTTCGGCGAACCAGCGCAACGGGCCCGGCATCGACTCCGGCGGCACCACGCCGCTGCCCAGGAACGGCAGCAGCATCAGCGGCATCGGCAGGTTGCTGGCCGTGGCCACGTTCTTGGTGACCATGCCGAGCGCCGCCGACAGCCAGGTGACGGCGAAGGTGAACATGGCCAGCACGCCCACCACCCCGAGCCAGTCCAGCGCCGAGGCGGCGGGGCGGAAGCCGATCAGCAGGGCCGTCAGCGTCACGGCGGCGATCGCGGTGAAGTTCTGCACGAGCGCGCCGAGCACGTGCCCGGTCAGGACCGAGACGCGGGCGATGGCCATGGTCTTGAAGCGGGCGACGATGCCCTCGGTCATGTCCATCGCCACCGCGATCGCGGTCCCCTGCGCGGCGCTGGCGATCGTCATGATCAGGATGCCGGGAGTGATGTAGGCGACGTAGGCGGCGCGGTCGCCGCCGATCCCGGCGCCCATGATGCCGCCGAGGACGTAGACGAACAGCAGCAGGAACACCACCGGGACGCCCGCGTAGGTGAGGATCAGCGTGGGGTAACGCCACATGTGCCTGATCTGGCGGCGCAACATCGTCGCCGAGTCGGTGATCGCTCTCATCGTGCGGACTCCTCGGTCAGGGCCAGGAAGACGTCGTCCAGGCCGGGCGTGTGCATCGACAGTTCGGCGACGTCGACGGCGTGCGCGTCGAGCAGTTCCAGGAGCTGGCGTAACGCGCCGACGCCGGTGTCGGGGATCTGCACCGTCAGGGACTCCTCGTCGTGCGAGCTCGCCCCCACCAGCGAGACCGCCCTGCGGTAGCCGTCGAGGTCGGTGAAGCGCACGACGACATGGCCGCCGGGGACCATGCGCTTGAGCTCTTCGGGGGTGCCCTCGGCCACCAGCCGGCCCTGGCTGAGCAGCGCGATGCGGTCGGCGAGCTCGTCGGCCTCCTCCAGGTACTGGGTGGTCAGGAAGATGGTCACGCCGTCCTGCCGGACGAGGTCCCGGACGATCTGCCACATCGTGCGGCGGCTGCGCGGGTCCAGGCCCGTGGTGGGTTCGTCGAGGAAGATGAGCCTGGGCGTGCCGACCATGGTCATGGCGAGGTCGAGCCGGCGGCGCATGCCGCCCGAGTAGGCGGCCGCGGGCTTGCCCGCGGCGCCGGTGAGGTCGAAGCGCTCCAGCAGTTCGGCGGGTCGGCGGCGGCCCTCGGCGCGGCCGAGGTGGAGCAGGTCGGCCATGAGCCGCAGGTTCTCCTCGCCGGTGAGGAAGCCGTCGACCGCGGAGAACTGGCCGGTGACGCCGATCGCGGCCCGCACCTTGTCGGGCTCCCTGGACAGGTCGTGCCCGGCGACCCGGAGCTCGCCGGCGTCGGCCTTGATCAGGGTGGACAGGATCTGCACCGTGGTGGTCTTGCCCGCGCCGTTGGGGCCGAGCAGCGAGAAGACGGTGCCCTGGGGGATGGACAGGTCGATGCCGTCCAGGACGCGGTGGGCGCCGTAGGACTTGCGCAGCCCCGTCACCGAGACGAAGGCTCGCGACTCGTCGCGATAGTACGTGTTCATCACAACTGAAAGCTACGTTGCTTTGAGAAATTGTGTCAATCAATGGCACCACATATCCCCAGCTCAGAAGCGATAAATTGATACTCTGACGCTGAAGCTGAATGCAATGAAACGTTGCATTGTGTGCGGCCGAACGCAATAGTGAGGTCGTGGCAGAAGGAAGATTGACCCTGCACGACCGTCGGCGCATCGCGACCGGTCTCGCCGAAGGCCGCTCCTATGCCGAGATCGCCAGGCGGCTCGACCGGCCGACCTCGACGATCAGCCGCGAGGTCGGCCGCAACGGCGGCCCCGGCGACTACCGTCCAGAGCGGGCGCACCAGGCGACGGCACGGCGGGCGCGGCGCGGCGCCCCGGCGCGTCCGGCCGAGCCCCGGGACCGCCAGGTCTTCGAGGCGGAAGAGGGAGCCGTCGAGATGGCGGTCGCGATGGGCCTGCCGAAGATGGTGGCGCGCGTGCTCATCGGCCTGTGGCTGAGCGAGGACGGCCGGCTCACCGCGGCCGAGCTGGCGCGCGGGCTGAAGGTGAGCCCCGCCTCGATCTCCACGGCGGTGGGCTACCTGACCCAGCAGGGCCTGATCAGGCGCGAACGCGATCCGCAACGACGACGCGACGTCTACGTGGTCGACGACGACGCCTGGTACCACTCGACGATGATCAGCGCCCGGCAGACGCTCGCGGCGGCGGAGGTCGCCAAGGCGGCGGGGCAGACGCTCGGGCTCGACACGCCCGCGGGCCGGCGCCTGGCCAGGGGCGGCGCGTTCCTGGAGCGGATCAGCCTGGACGCCCTGGCGTCGGCCGAACGCTGGCGCGACCTCCTGCCGTGACCGGAACGCGGCCCGGACCGCGCGCGACCCTCCCGAACCCGGACCGAGCCGCGTAGGGAGGCCGTCAAGATTCGGGCTGCGGCCGTATGGAAACCGTCAAGAACGGCAAAACACCCCATTTTCCGGCGTTTGCTGGATCTGCGGCCGCCCGTCGAGGGGCGGCGGCGATCTCATCATCGAACTGAGGAGTGGGGATGGCCGACGTCATCTTCGTCGCCCTGACGATCGCGATCTTCGTGGTCTTCGGGCTGGTCGTGCGGGCGGTGGAGCGGCTGTGAGCGCTGTCAACGCCACCGGTCTCGTCGTGGTCGCCGGTCTGGTGATCTTCATGATCGCGGCCCTGCTGTTCCCGGAGCGGTTCTGATGAGTACGACCCTGGCCGGACTGATCTTCATCGTCTCCCTGATCGCGGCGCTGGCCCTGGTGCACAAGCCGTTCGGCGACTACATGCACCGTGTCTACTCCACGACGAGGCACAACGTCGTCGAGCGCGGCATCTACCGCCTGCTGGGAGTGCGGGCCGACACCGAGCAGAGCTGGCCGGTCTACGCCCGCAGCGTGCTGGCCTTCTCGGTGATCTCGGTCCTGGTCGTGTACGGCCTCCAGCGCCTGCAGGACAAGCTGCCGCTGAGCCTCGGCATGGAGCCGGTCACCGGCCACATCGCCTGGAACACCGCGATCAGCTTCGTCACCAACACCAACTGGCAGGCGTACTCCGGCGAGTCCACGATGGGCCACCTGACCCAGATGGCCGCCCTGGCCGTGCAGAACTTCGTCTCGGCGGCCGTCGGCATGGCGGTCGCGGTGGCCCTGGTCCGCGGGTTCGCCCGCCGCAGGTCCGGCACGATCGGCAACTTCTGGGTGGACCTGGTGCGCGGCACCCTGCGCATCCTGCTGCCGATCGCCTTCGTCGGCGCGCTGGTGCTGGTGGCGGGCGGCCTGGTGCAGAACTTCTCCGGCGTGCACGAGGTGACCACGCTGACCGGCGGCACGCAGGGCGTCACCGGCGGCCCGGTCGCCTCCCAGGAGGTCATCAAGGAGCTGGGCACCAACGGCGGCGGCTTCTACAACGCCAACTCGGCCCACCCGTTCGAGAACGCCACGAGCTGGACGAACTGGTTCGAGATCTTCCTGATCCTGGTGATCCCGTTCTCGCTCACCCGCACCTTCGGCCGGCTGGTCGGCCAGGTCCGGCAGGGGTACGCGATCCTCGCGGTGATGGGCGTGCTGGCCCTGGCGAGCGTCCTGCTCACCAACGTCTTCGAGCTGTCCGGGAACGCCACCGTGCCGCAGGCGGCCGGCGCGGCGCTGGAGGGCAAGGAGCTGCGCTTCGGCGTCTCGAACTCGGCCACCTTCGCCGCCTCGACCACCCTCACGAGCACCGGGGCGGTGAACTCCTTCCACGACTCCTACACGCCGTTCGGCGGCATGATGACGATGGTCAACATGATGCTCGGCGAGGTCGCGCCCGGCGGCGTCGGCTCGGGCCTGTACGGCATGCTGATCCTCGCCGTGATCACGGTGTTCGTGGCGGGCCTGATGGTCGGCCGCACCCCCGAGTACCTGGGCAAGCGCATCGGCGCCCGGGAGATCAAGCTCGCCTCCCTGTACTTCCTGGTCACCCCCGCCCTGGTGCTGGTCGGCACCGCGTTCGCGATGGGCTCGGCGGAGCGGCGCGCGAGCATGCTGAACGGCGGCCCGCACGGCCTGTCGGAGGTCCTGTACGCCTTCACCAGCGCCTCCAACAACAACGGCTCGGCCTTCGCCGGCCTCACCGTCAACACCCCCTGGTACGACGTGGCGCTCGGCCTGTGCATGGCCTTCGGCCGGTTCCTGCCGATCATCCTGGTGCTGGCGCTGGCCGGTTCGCTGGCGGCGCAGTCGCCTGTCCCCGAGGGCGCCGGCACGCTGCCCACGCACCGGCCGCAGTTCGTCGGCCTGGTCGTCGGCGTGACGGTGATCCTCGTCGCCCTCACCTTCCTCCCGGCACTCGCGCTCGGCCCGATCGCAGAAGGACTGTCCTGACATGTCAACCCCCGTACTGGACAAACCCTCCCCCGCACGGCGGGACGGCCGCGTGGGCGGCGGCCTGCTGGATCCCCGGCAGCTCGTCAGGTCCCTTCCCGACGCGGTCAGGAAGCTGAACCCGGCCACGCTGTGGCGCAACCCCGTCATGCTGATCGTCGAGGTCGGCGCGGTGTTCACCACCGTCCTGGCGATCGTCGATCCGTCGTTCTTCGCCTGGGCGACCGTCGTGTGGCTGTGGCTGACCGTGATCTTCGCCAACCTGGCCGAGGCCGTCGCGGAAGGGCGCGGCAAGGCGCAGGCGGCGACGCTGCGCAAGGCCAAGACCGACACCCGGGCCCGCCGCCTGCGCGGCGACGCGGAAGGCGGGTGGGACACGGTCGGCGCGCCCGAGCTGCGGCAGGGCGACCTGGTGGTGGTCGAGGCCGGCGAGGTCATCCCCGGCGACGGCGACGTGGTCGAGGGCATCGCCTCGGTGGACGAGTCGGCCATCACCGGCGAGTCCGCGCCCGTCATCCGCGAGTCGGGCGGCGACCGCTCGGCGGTGACCGGCGGCACGAAGGTGCTCTCCGACCGGATCGTCGTCCGGATCACCCAGAAGCCCGGCGAGAGCTTCGTCGACCGCATGATCGCCCTGGTCGAGGGCGCCAACCGGCAGAAGACGCCCAACGAGATCGCGCTCAACATCCTGCTGGCCGCCCTGACGATCGTCTTCCTGGTCGCCACCGTCACCATGCAGCCGCTGGCCGTCTACTCCAAGCAGATCAACCCCGGCGTCCCCGACTCGCTCGCGCTCGACGCGAACGGCGTCACCGGCATCGTGCTGGTCTCGCTGCTGGTCTGCCTGATCCCCACCACGATCGGGGCGCTGCTGTCGGCCATCGGCATCGCCGGCATGGACCGTCTGGTGCAGCGCAACGTCCTGGCCATGTCCGGCCGCGCGGTCGAGGCGGCCGGTGACGTGTCCACGCTGCTGCTGGACAAGACCGGCACGATCACGCTGGGCAACCGGCAGGCGGCCGAGTTCGTCCCCGTGGACGGGATCACCGAGGCCGAGCTCGCCGAGGCCGCCCAGCTGTCCAGCCTGGCCGACGAGACCCCCGAGGGCCGCTCGGTCGTGGTGTTCGCCAAGGAGCGGTACGGCCTGCGCGAGCGCGAGATCCACGGCGCCGAATGGGTGCAGTTCACCGCCCAGACCCGCATGTCCGGCGTCAACCTGGACGGCCGCGAGGTCCGCAAGGGCGCGGCCACCGCGGTCATGAAGTGGGTGCGCGACAACGGCGGCCACCCCACCGACGACGTCGGCCACATCGTGGACGGCATCTCCGCCTCCGGCGGCACCCCGCTGGTCGTGGCCGAGCGGGGCCGCGTGCTCGGCGTCATCCACCTCAAGGACGTCGTCAAGCAGGGCATGCGCGAACGCTTCGACGAGATGCGCCGCATGGGCATCCGCACCGTCATGATCACCGGCGACAACCCGCTCACCGCCAAGGCCATCGCCGACGAGGCCGGCGTGGACGACTTCCTCGCCGAGGCCACCCCCGAGGACAAGCTGGCCCTGATCAGGAAGGAGCAGGAGGGCGGCCGCCTGGTCGCGATGACCGGCGACGGCACCAACGACGCCCCCGCCCTGGCCCAGTCGGACGTCGGCGTGGCCATGAACACCGGCACCTCGGCCGCCAAGGAGGCCGGGAACATGGTCGACCTGGACTCCAACCCGACCAAGCTCATCGAGATCGTCGAGATCGGCAAGCAGTTGCTGATCACGCGGGGCGCGCTGACCACGTTCTCGATCGCCAACGACATCGCGAAGTACTTCGCGATCATCCCGGCCATGTTCGCGGCCGTCTACCCGGGCCTGGACGCGCTCAACGTCATGCGCCTGTCCAGCCCCCAGTCCGCGATCCTGGCCGCGGTGATCTTCAACGCGCTGGTCATCGTCGCGCTGATCCCGCTGGCGCTCAGAGGCGTCCGGTACCGGCCGTCCAGCGCGTCCAAGCTGCTCTCGCGCAACCTGTACGTCTACGGCCTGGGCGGCATCGTCGCCCCCTTCATCGGCATCAAGCTCATCGACCTGCTGATCCAGTTCCTTCCGGGGATGTCATAAATGGAACGCCTGCCAAGCTGGGTCCGCCAGCACCTCGCCGCCCTGCGCGCCGTCGCCGTCCTGACCGCGCTGCTCGGCATCGTCTACCCGCTGGTCACCACCGGGGTCGCCCAGGCCCTGTTCAACGGGCGCGCCAACGGCTCGCTCGTCGAGAAGGACGGCAGGGCCGTGGGCAGCGCGCTCATCGGCCAGTCCTTCACCGACGCCGACGGCAAGCCGGTCAAGAAGTACTTCCAGTCCCGTCCGTCGGCGGCGGGCGACGGCTACGACCCGACCTCGTCCGGCGCGAGCAACCTCGGCCCCGAGGACGTCGTGGACACGCTGCCGGTCGCCGGCGAGGAGGGCCGGCAGTCGCTGCTCACCCAGGTCTGCGCCCGTTCCAGGGCGGCCGGCGAGCTGGAGGGCGTCAGCGGCGCCCGCCCGTACTGCACTCCGGACGGGGTCGGCGCGGTGCTCAAGGTCTTCCCCGACCGGGCCGTCAGCGTCAACCAGGCGTGCCCGGCCACCCCGTTCGTCGCGACCTATCAGGGCAGGCGGGTGGAGTGTGCCGAGCCGGGTGAGGACTACGCGGCCGGGCGCACCGTCCCGGTCCGGGGGGAGGCCGAGGCGAAGGTCCCGGCCGACGCGGTCACCGCCAGTGGCTCCGGGCTCGACCCGCACATCTCCGTCGCCTACGCCGAGCTCCAGGCGCGGCGCGTGGCCAGGGAGCGCGGCCTCGGCCAGGCCGAGGTCGAGCGGCTCATCAAGGAGCACACCACCGGCCGGGCCGTCGGCTTCATGGGCGAACCGGCCGTCAACGTGCTCGAACTCAACCTGGCGCTCGACCGCTCATGAGCAGGGGCCGCCTTCGGGTCTACCTCGGGGCGGCGCCCGGGGTCGGCAAGACGTACGCGATGCTCGGCGAGGGCCGCCGCGCGCGGGAACGCGGCCGGGACGTGGTCGTGGGCCTGGTCGAGACGCACGGCCGTCCCCGCACCGCCGCCCTCCTGGAGGGCCTGGAGATCATCCCGCGCCGGACCGTCGTCCACCGCGGGGCCACCTTCACCGAGCTGGACGTGGACGCCGTCATCGCCCGCCGGCCGAAGGTGGCGCTGATCGACGAGCTGGCCCACACCAACGTGCCCGGCTCGAAGAACGTCAAGCGCTGGCAGGACGTGGACGAGATCCTGGACGCCGGCATCGACGTCGTCTCCACGGTGAACATCCAGCACCTGGAGTCGGTCAACGACGTCGTCCAGGAGATCACCGGCGTGCCGCAGCGCGAGACCGTGCCCGACGAGGTGGTGCGCCGCGCCGACCAGATCGAGCTGGTGGACATGTCGCCGGAGGCGCTGCGCCGCCGCATGGCGCACGGCAACGTGTACGCGCCGGAGAAGGTCAGCGCCGCCATGTCCAACTACTTCCGCGTCGGCAACCTCACCGCGCTGCGCGAGCTCGCGCTGCTGTGGGTGGCCGGCAAGGTGGACGACCAGCTCGACCGCTACCGCGCCGACCACGGCATCGCCACCACCTGGGAGACCCGCGAGCGGGTGGTGGTCGCCCTGACCGGCGGCCCCGAGGGCGACACGCTGGTCCGCCGGGCCGCCCGCATCGCCGCCCGCACCAAGGGCGCCGACCTGCTCGCGGTGCACGTCACCAGCGCCGACGGGCTGGCCGGCGCCGACCCGGCCAGCCTGGCCCGCCAGCGCACGCTGGTGGAGGACATGGGCGGCAGCTACCACCAGGTGGTCGGCGACGACGTCCCGCGGGCGCTGCTCGACTTCGCGCGCGGCGTCAACGCCACCCAGCTCGTCCTCGGCGCCTCGCGCAGGGGGCGGTTCGCGCAGATCTTCTCCCGGGGCGTCGGCGTGGAGACCACCGCCCGGTCCGGCTCGATCGACGTCCACATGATCACGCACGAGGAGGCCAAGCAGGGACGCCGCCGGCCCGCCCGCACGCGGGCCGCGCTCACCCGCACCCGGCGGGCGAGCGGCTGGGCGCTGGCGGTGGCCGGGATGCCGCTGCTGACGGCCGCGCTGGCGCCGTTCCGCGACATGTTGTCGCTGCCCAGCGAGATCCTGTTCTTCCTCTGCCTGACCGTCGGGGTGGCCCTGGTGGGCGGCATGTGGCCGGCCATCACCGCGGCCGTCGGCGGTTCGCTGCTGCTCAACTGGTTCTTCACCGCGCCGGTCGGCGAGTTCACCATCGCCGCCCCGGAGAACCTGTTCGCGCTGGTCGTGTTCGTGCTGGTGGCGGCGGCGGTGAGCACGATCGTGGACATCGCCGCCCGCCGGACGAGGGAGGCCGCGCGGGCCGGCGCCGACGCCGAGCTGCTGTCCACCATGGCCGGTCACGTGCTGCGCGGCGAGGCCGCGGTGTCCTCGCTGCTGGAACGCATGCGCGAGACCTTCGGCCTGACCTCCGTCACCCTGCTGGAACGGCGGCCCGAGGCCGCGCGCGCGCCCGACCAGCACTCCGACCCGGACGCCTGGCGGATCGTCGCGACCTCCGGCGGCGCCCCCGCCACCTGCCCGGGACGGTCCGACACCGACGTCGTCATCGACGAGGAACTGGTCCTGGCCGCCAGGGGCGAGCCGCTGGAGGCCGCCGACCGCACGGTGCTGGAGGCGTTCGCCGCCGAGACCGCCGTCGCGCTGCGCCAGGAACGCCTGCAGCAGGAGGCCGAGCTCGCCCGCCCGCTCGCCGAGGCCGACCGGATGCGCACCGCGCTGCTGGCCGCCGTCAGCCACGACCTGCGCACGCCGCTCGCCTCCGCCAAGGCCGCCGTCGAGAGCCTGGGCAGCACCGAGGTCGCCTGGTCGGAACAGGACCGGTCCGAGCTGCTCGCCACCGCGAAGGAGTCGCTGGACAAGCTGGACCGGCTGGTGGCGAACCTGCTGGACATGAGCCGCCTGCAGGCCGGCGTGCTCGGGGTGAGCGCGCAGCCGCTGGCGCTCGAAGAGATCGTGCCGCGCGCCATCGACGATCTCGGCCCGCTGCGGGACCGCGTCGAAGGCGACGTCTCCGTCGAGCTGCCCGACGTGCTGGCCGATCCCGCGTTGCTGGAACGCGTCCTGGTCAACCTCATGTCCAACGCCGTGCGCTTCAGCCCGCCCGGCCAGACCGTGCTGGTCACCGCCAGCGGGCACGGCGACCACGTCGAGATCCGGGTGATGGATCGCGGCCCCGGCATCCCGCCGGAGGCGCACGACCGCGTCTTCCAGCCGTTCCAGCGGCTCGGCGATCGCGACAACCACTCCGGCGTCGGGCTCGGGCTCGCCCTGTCCCGCGGGCTCGCCGAGGCCATGGGCGGCACGCTCGTGCCCGACGAGACCCCCGGGGGCGGTCTCACCATGATCCTCACCCTGCCCGTCGCCGCCCCCGGACGGTGAGGCCCGGGGCTCCACGTCAGAGGGCGGCCAGGCCGAGCGCGAAGGCGGCGGCGCTGAGGATCACCAGCAGCAGCGACGGCAGGGTGTCCTTGGCGGCGTCGCGGGCCCTGAGGTGAGTGGCGACGGCGCCGGCCATGAGGAGCGCGAGGCCGGCCGCGGCCGCGACCCCGAGGACTTCGACCCACAGCCCGGCGACCAGTCCCACGGCTCCGAGGATCTCCAGCGCGCCGATGACCCGCATGAGCCCGGCCGACACCCCGAGCTTGCCCAGCTGGGCCGCCATAGCGTCCTTGCCGGTGAGCTTGGGGAAGCCGGCGCCGGCGAAGGCGAGAGCCAGCAGGAGGGACAGCACGACGATGGCGATGAACATGAACGCGAGCTCCTCGCGATAGAACATTCAATACTTCAGTGACTGAAGTATGTTCTACCAGAAGTTTTCTGCGCGACGCACCTAGGGGTCGGCGCAGCGACGGCGAGGAGGAGGAGGGTGGGCGATCGCCCGGAGGTCAGCGGCGGGGGCCGGTGGCCGACTGGGCCAGACGGAGCAGCGACAGCAGCGCGGTGCGCTGGTCGTCGTCGAGCACCGAGATGATCGGCGCCCGCTCGAAGAGGCGGGCCAGCAGGCGGCCGCGGAGCTCCTGGCCGGACTCGGTGAGAACGAGCCGCTTGGCCCTCCGGTCGGCCGGGTCAGGCTCCCGGCGCAGGAAACCGCACTGTTCGAGCGCGTCCGCGATGCCGGTCACGTGGGAGGGCTCGCAGTGCAGCTGGCCGGCTATCTGGCCCATGCGCAGCGGTTGCCCGAGCTGGAGCAGGGTGTGGGCCTGCGGCACGGTGAGACCGACCGCGGCGGCCGTCTCGTCGAAGTGCGCCCGCAGGGCGGCGTCCGCGGCGAACAGGCGTTCCACGATCTCCTGGCCCTCGGGATCCGGCCAATCGATCTCCAGCTCCGCCACGACTCCCCCGCTGCCCACACTGTTTCAGCTCTTGAACTATATGCCCGTCGTGCGCCGGCGGGCGCACCCCCAGGCGTCACACGGCGGCCGGTACGGCGGGCTCGGCCACGCGGTGCCGGCCGTCGGCCGCCCGGGACGCCCGCGACACCCGGGCCATCGCCAGGAAGGAGACCAGCAGGCAGGCGGCGCCCAGCGGCATGAGGTCCTTCTCCACGAACGGCACCATGACGTCGGCGACCACCAGGACGGGCGTCCACGCCTTGACGCGGCGCTGGACGGCGAGCTGGAGGACCAGGCCGGTCTGGGCGACGAAGAACAACATCGGCCCGAAGTCGTAGACCACCTGCTGCACCCCGGGAACCGACTGGACCTGGTCGAAGAGCACGCCCATCGCGGCGTGGTCGGCCGAGCGGAACCCCACGACGATGTCGATGGAGAACTGGGCGATCAGCGTGGTGATGCCGACATATCCGGCTACGGCCAGCCCTGTCGCCAGCCGGCCGCGGCCGGCCAGCCTGCGCA
>NZ_JBSFGJ010000081.1:0-28561 GCF_053596515.1 Nonomuraea sp. NPDC001684 | reverse complement strand
GCGGGGCTGGAGCTGGAGACGGCGAGGGAGGTCTTCGCCGCCGCCGCCGAGGGGAACGTGGCGGCCAGGTCGGTCGTGGAGGCCGAGGGCCGGCGCATCGGCGGGTTGCTGGTGGCCGTGGCCGCCGTGCTCGATCCGGAGGTGATCGTGCTGAGCGGGGGAGTGGGGCGCAACCTCGACCTGCTGGGCGCGTCCGTGGAGCGCCGCATCGCCGAGCTCGGGCCGCTGCGCCCGCGGGTGGTGGCCAGCGCGCTGGGCGACAGCGGCGTGCTGCTGGGCGCGGTCGCCCACGCCAAGTCCCGCGCCTGGGACCTCATCTTCGACGCCCGCAAACACTGACCCCCTCGCAGGCCGGTAACTCCGCGCCCGAGGTCCCGACACCCAGCCCCGCCTGTGGGACGGGGGTTCGGGGCGATGCGGGGGAATGGGGGCGCGCTTACGATATGGGGGTGGCCGGCCTCCTTCGTTCCGTGTGGCGCGAGCCTCGTCCTCCCGGCCCGCCCGTGCGGGTGTGGCGCGACTGGGCGCTCGTCGCGGTGCTCGTGCCGGCCGCGGTGATCGAGGGAATGCTGCGGCCCGACCTCCGCTGGCCGGTGGTCTCGACGGCCGTCACCGTCGCGCTGATCCCCACGCTGCTGTGGCGCAGGACCAGGCCGCTGCTCATGGTCGCGCTCGTGTTCGGCGCCACGACCGTGGCCCCGCTGCTGACCGGCGGCGAGCCGGTGGAGACGTACACGCTGGCGTTCGTCACGATCGTGCTCTACGCGCTGTTCCGGTGGGGCTCGGGGCGCGAGGCCGTGATCGGGATGGCGGCCGGGCTGGTCGCGGTCGGCCTGTCGCTGGTGTCCGGACGCATGGCGCCCGGCGACGTCGTCCCGGCGCTCGGCGTGCTGGTCGCGACCGTCGGGCTGGGCAGCGCCTTCCGCTTCCGGGCCGGCGCGCGGCTGCGCGAGCTCGACCAGGTCAAACTACTCGAACGCGAACAGCTCGCCCGCGACCTGCACGACACCGTCGCCCACCACGTCTCGGCCATGGCCATCCGCGCCCAGGCGGGTCTGGCCACCGCCGCCTCCGAGCCGGGCGCGGCCACCGACGCGTTGCGGGTGATCGAGGCCGAGGCGTCGCGCACGCTCGCCGAGATGCGGGCCATGGTCCGGGTGCTGCGCAGGAACGAGCCGGCGGAGCTGACCCCGGGCCGTCACCTCGACGACCTGCGGCGGCTCGCCGGACGCCCGCGCGTCGGCCCGGCCGTCGAGGTGGAGATCGCGGACGGGCTCGGCGACCTGCCGCCTTCGGCCGGCGCGGCGCTCTACCGCATCGCCCAGGAGTCGATCACCAACGCCCGGCGGCACGCCCGTCACGCCACCCACATCACCGTCCGGGTCACCGCCGACGACGCCGCCGTACGCCTGACCGTGAGCGACGACGGCGACCGCGCCGGCGGGGTCGCCGCCCCCGGCTACGGCCTGATCGGCATGATCGAACGCGCCGCCCTGCTCGGCGGCACCTGCGAGGCGGGCCCCAACCCCAACCGGGGCTGGACGGTCACCGCCGTCCTGCCGAAAGAGACCGCATGAACGCCCGGCAGGAGGCCGCGTGAGCGCGGAAGAAAGCGGCATGAACGCTCAGCAGGAGGCCGCGGGAAGAGACCCGGAGGGCACGGCGGCCATCCGGGTGCTGGTCGCCGACGACCAGGAGATCGCGCGTACCGGGCTCAGGATGATCCTCGACGCCCAGCCCGGCATCGAGGTCGTCGGCGAGGCCGGTGACGGCAGGCGGGCCGTCGAGCTGGCCCGCCGCCTGCGCCCCGACGTGTGCCTGTTCGACATCCGCATGCCCGGCCTCGACGGCATCGCGGCCACCCGCGAGCTGGCCGGGCCCGACGTCGCCGACCCCATGGCGGTGGTCGTGATCACCACGTTCGACCTCGACGAGTACGTCTACGCCGCCCTGCGCGCCGGAGCCAGGGGGTTCCTGCTCAAGGACGCCGGCCCGGCGCTGCTCGCCCAGGCGGTGACCGCGGCGGCCGGCGGCGAGGCGCTCATCGCCCCGAGCGTGACCGCGCGCCTGCTGGCCGCCTTCGCCGGAGCCGGGCGTACGGAGACGCCCGCGCAGCCGGTCGAGGCGCTCACCGGCCGCGAGGAGGAGATCCTGCGCGCCGTGGCCCGCGGCCGGACCAACAGCGAGATCGCCCGCGAGCTGCACATCTCGCTCAGCACGGTCAAGAGCCACGTCGCGAGCCTGATGACCAAGCTCGGCGTGCGCAACCGCGTCGAGATCGCCATGTGGGCCTACGAGACCGACCGCGTACGCACCTGACCTCCGAGGGTTCTGCGGACGACCCACTCGGCCACCGCCAGGTTGATCACCCAGCCCGCGCCGACGAGCAGCGCCCGGCCGAGCTCGCCGGGCGGCCCGAAGGCGGCCAGCCCGAACGCCAGGGTGAACGCCTGCGTGCCCGCGCCGAGTCCGATCGCGTACCCGCGGGTCATCCAGGCGCGATGCCGGGCCAGGTCGCGCCGCCGGATCGCGGCCAGGCCGAGCAGGAGGCAGGCGGCCATGGCCGTCCCGAACAGCAGCCGGAAGGCGGCCAGCAGTGTCCCGTCGCCGGCGGGAAGGTCGGAGAAGAGCGTCAGCCACACCCCCGACAGCGCCGCGACCAGCCCGCACGCCACCAGTACCCGCCCCGCCGCGCGGTGCCACCCCGGCCGCCCGGCCCGGAACCGGGCCTGGAACTGGAACGTGCCGAGGACGCAGAACACCAGGGAAGCCGGGATGTGCAGCAACACCGGCACGGGCATGGCGAAGAAGCGCGCGTTGTCCGCCGTCACGGGGGCGCCGGCGGCCAGTTCGGTCACCCGGATTGCGCCGGCGACCAGCGGGACGACGCTGAGCGCGAGCAGCCCGGCGGGTGCGATCCATCTCATGCCTGAGAGCGTGCCGCCCACGCCCGTGCCCGGTCATCGCGCGGACGGCCGGTCCTGGTTCGCACCATCGGCGGGCGGGCCGTCGTACTTTCGGCCATCGGGCCGTCGCCTTTCGACCGTTGAGCGTCCGCGCAGGTCACGCCCACACTGGCGGCACATCAGCGGCACGAGGGAGAAAACGATGAAGGCGTACGTCCTGCGCTCGTTCGGCTCGCCCGACCAGCTCGTCCTGACCGACGTCGAGCGGCCCGTGCCGCGCGACGACGAGGTGCTGGTCCGGGTGCGGGCCACGTCCGTGCAGCCCTACGACTGGCACTTCATGCGGGGGGAGCCGTACCTGGCCCGGGTCATGGGCGGCGGGGTCGGGCTGCGCCGGCCGCGCATCGCCGTCCTCGGGGCCGACGTGGCGGGGGAGGTCGAGGCGGCCGGCAAGGACGTCACGCTGTTCCGTCCCGGCGACGAGGTGTACGCGATGTCGCTCGGGGGCGGCTTCGGCGAGTACGTCTGCCTGCGGCAGGGCGAGGTGGCGCCCAGACCGGCGGGCCTGTCGTTCGAGCAGGCGGCGGCGGTGCCGATGGCGGCCAACACCGCGCTGATCGCGCTGCGCGACGAGGGACGCCTCCAGCCGGGCCAGAAGGTGCTGGTCAACGGCGCGTCCGGCGGCGTGGGCACGTTCGCCGTGCAGCTCGCCAAGGCGCTGGGGGCGCACGTCACGGGCGTGTGCAGCGGGCGCAACGCGGACCTGGTCCGCTCGCTCGGCGCGGACGACGTCATCGACCACACCAAGGAGGACTTCGCGGCCTCGGGCCGGCGCTTCGACCTGCTGCTCGACGTGGCGGGCGGCCGCCGGCTGACGGACTGCCGCCGCGTCCTGACCAGGAAGGGCACGTACGTGCTGGTCGGCGGGCCGGCCGGCCGCTGGGTGCAGCCGGCCGGCCACATGTTCGCCGCGCTCGCGTCGGGGCCCTTCGTCCCGCAGCGGATCGTCAGGGCGGACGTCGTCCGCTGCGGGAGCAACAGGGCGAACCTGCTGACGCTGACCGGGCTGATCGAGCGGGGCGCGGTCACCCCGGTCATCGACAGGACCTTCCCCTTCGGCGAGCTCCCGGGGGCCGTCCGCTACCAGGAGGAGGGGCACGCCCCGGGGAAGGTCGTCGTCACAGGGTCGCGGTGAGCATGGCGGGGGCGGGGGCCTTCTGGAGCTGCTTGTAGTCGGCCCAGCGCTTGACGCCCTTGGGGTCGGGGCGTACCGCGCCGACGAAGGCCTGCCTGCGCCACTGCGACAGGCGTTCCTCCTTCACCACGTCGCCGGTGTGGGGGGAGTGGACCATGTAGCCGGGCTTGGAGATCATGCCGACGTGGCCGAGGCCGCTGAAGAACACCAGGTCGCCTGGCTTGAGGTCCTTCCAGGCGATCTTCCTGGAGAAGGCGCCGTACTGCTCCGCGGCGGTTCTGGGGAGCTCGATGCCGGCGTCCTCGTAGGCCCGGAGCATGAGGCCCGAGCAGTCGTAGCCCCGTTCGCTGGCGCCGCCCCACACGTACGGGGTGCCGCGCTTGTCCATGGCGTATTCGAGGGCGACCTTCCAGGCCGGTTTCGGCGCGTGCCGTTCCTGGACCTGTTTCACCTGGGGGCCGGTGAGGGTGATGGAGGAGGTGGGGGCGGCCGGAGCGGCCGGAGCGGCGGGAGCCGCGGGGGCGGCAGGCACGAGACCTGCTGCGCCCGCTGCCACCGCCACAAGGATGGCGATGCTAGACAGGGGACTGTCCTTCCACGTGGCCGACCGGGTTAGCTGACGGGCTCGGGCCTGGAAGTAGCCCTACGGCGGCTCCTCGGGGGGGAGGCGCAGCCGATTCGCCCCGGGGGGAAAGATGGGTCCCCGGCTCCACGCAGCGGCTGCGTGGATTAGGCTCGTCGGACTCTAACGAAACGGTCAAAAGGTCGCAATCCCCCCAAAACGGATTGTCCGGTTGTTGAGATGATGTGTTCGTCAGCCGAGACGAGCCGGTAAGGTACCGCCCATGGAGTCGCGTAACATCCGCCTGGCCGTCATCCCCGGGGATGGCATCGGCGCCGAGGTCGTAGCCGAAGGGCTCAAGGTCCTGGAGGCCGTGGGCACGAAGATCGAGCCCACCCACTACGACCTGGGCGCAGCCCGCTACCACCGCACGGGCGAGACCCTGCCCGACGCGGTGCTCGAAGAGCTGCGCGGCTACGACGCGATCCTGCTCGGCGCCGTGGGCGACCCCAGCGTGCCGCCCGGCATCCTGGAGCGCGACCTGCTGCTCAAGCTCAGGTTCGAGTTCGACCACTACGTCAACCTGCGGCCGGTCAAGCTGTTCCCCGGCGTCGAGACCGCGCTGGCCGGCGCCACCGCCGAGCACATCGACATGGTCGTCGTCCGCGAGGGCACCGAGGGCCTCTACGCGGGCACCGGCGGCGTCATGCGCCGCGGCACGCCGCACGAGATCGCCACTCAGGAGTCGCTGAACACCGCCCACGGCGTCGAGCGCGTCGTGCGGTACGCCTTCCAGAAGGCTCAGTCGCGGCCCCGCAAGAAGCTCACGCTCGTCCACAAGACGAACGTGCTCACCTTCGCCGGCGACCTCTGGCAGCGCACGGTCAACCGCGTGGCCGCGGAGTTCCCCGACGTCACCACCGACTACAGCCACATCGACGCGGCCTCGATGTTCTTCGTCACCCAGCCCGAGCGCTTCGACGTGATCGTCACCGACAACCTGTTCGGCGACATCATCACCGACCTCGGCGCCGCCATCGCCGGCGGCATCGGCCTGGCGGCCAGCGGCAACATCAACCCCGAGCGCACCTCGCCGAGCATGTTCGAGCCGGTGCACGGCAGCGCGCCCGACATCGCCGGTCAGGGCAAGGCCGACCCGACCGCCACCATCCTGTCCGTGGGCATGCTCCTCGACCACCTCGGCCTGCACGCCGAGGCCGCCAAGGTCGAGCAGGCCGTGGCCGCCGACATCGCCGAGCGGGTGACCGGCCGCGCCGGCCGCACGACCAGCGAGATCGGCGACGACATCGCCGCGCGAGTAGCCGGCTAGGACCGCCTAGCCCCGCACGCGCCTGGCGGTCCGAACACGGACTGCCAGGCGCTTTTTCGCGTTCGCCGGTTCTAACCACCCCAACTGCCTCTTGCCATCCCAAATCGCGAGACACTAGGAAGTACGAATACTGCTCGCGGGCAGTAGCTAACAGAATCAGCTTTCGAAGTCGCAGATTCGTAGAGAGAAGGACCTCCGTCATGACCATCGCTCAGAAGCTCAGCTTCGACGTGCAGCATTCCGACCACGCTCGCACCGCGGCCGAGCGGGAGCAGGTACTGGCGAACCCCGGGTTCGGGCAGGTCTTCACCGACCACATGATCTCGATCGACTACACCGACGGCGAGGGCTGGCACGACGCCCGGCTCATGCCGTACGGGCCGCTCTCGCTCGACCCCGCGACCTCGGTCTTCCACTATGCGCAGGAGCTGTTCGAGGGCCTGAAGGCGTACCGGCAGATCTCCGGTTCGATCGCGACCTTCCGGCCGTACGCGAACGCCGCCCGCTTCAACCGCTCGGCCGAGCGCATGGCCATGCCCGAACTGCCGGAGGAGGCGTTCGTGGAGTCGCTGGAGCTGCTGGTCTCGGCCGACAAGGAGTGGGTGCCGACCACCGAGGGCCACAGCCTCTACCTGCGCCCGTTCATGTTCGCCACGCAGGCCGGGCTCGGCGTCAACTACCCGTCGAAGACCTACAAGTACATGGTGATCGCCTCGCCGGCGGCCTCGTACTTCAGCGGCGGCATCAAGCCCGTCTCGGTCTGGCTGTCCACCGAGTACACGCGCGCCGCGCCCGGCGGCACCGGCTTCGCCAAGTGCGGCGGCAACTACGCCGCCGCCTTCGTCGCCCAGCGCCAGGCCGTCGACAACGGCTGCGACCAGGTCGTCTGGCTCGACGCCCACAAGCACGAGTACGTCGAGGAGATGGGCGGGATGAACCTGTTCTTCGTCTTCGGCAACAAGCTCGTCACCCCGGCGCTCACCGGCACCCTGCTGCCCGGCATCACCCGGGAGTCGATCCTGGAGATGGCCGGCGACCTCGGCCTGGAGACCGAGGAGCGGCTGGTCTCGGTGGACGAGTGGGAGTCCGCCTGCGCCTCCGGCGAGCTGACCGAGGTGTTCGCGTGCGGCACCGCCGCCGTGGTCACGCCGGTGGGCTCGGTCAGGGGCGACGACCGCTCCTGGACCATCGCCGACGGCACCCCCGGCCCGGTGACGATGCGGGTGCGCGAGGAGCTCGTCGGCATCCAGTACGGCGCCCGTCCCGACACCCGCAACTGGATCCACAAGATCGGCTAGAGCCGCGCGGACGGCCGGCGTCTCAGGCGCCGGCCTCCGTCAGGGCCGCGGTGTCGACGTGGAGGTTCCACGGGTCGGGCAGGAACACCGGCTCGCCCAGGGAGACGACGTTCTCGCTGCGGTAGCGCCGCCCGCCAGGCCCGCCGAACAGCGTCACCAGCCGCTGGAACGGGTCGATCACCAGGTAGAGCGGCACCCCGCCGCGCGCGTAACCGCCCGTCTTGACGAAGTGCACGTCGTACGTCGTGGCCACCGAGACGACGTCCACGAGCAGGATCGTCGAGGCGCCGTGGACGGCGTGCTCCTCGTGCAGACGCGGCCGGCGCGGGACCACGGCCAGGTCGGGCACGTAGAGATCGTGGCCGGGGCCCAGGTAGACGGTGATGTTCGGCCAGATCTCCCAGCCCCGGACCGCCGCCGCGGCGGCGAGCTGGAACAACGTCCGGGACAGGATCGTGTTGTGCTGCCAGGTGCCCGGCTCGTTCACCACGATCCGGCCCTGCACCGTCTCGATGCGGAACTCGGGGAACAGCTCGCGCACGGTGCGGTAGCGCTCTTCCAGGGGCCTGACCATGCCGCCGTCCTCATGCTTTCCCGGGGGTTTCCAAAGGATCACTCAGAGTAACGGCGGCGGCGTCCCGCGATCTAGTGGTTCTTCCTGATCATCGTGATCCCGTCGGCGACCGGCAGCATCACCACGCTCACCCGCGGGTCCTCGATCACCAGGTCGTTGAACTCGCGGATCTGCACCGTCGTCGTCTCCGAGTGCGCCGGGTCGGCCACGTGGCCGCTGCGCAGCGTGTTGTCGGCCAGCAGCAGGCCGCCCGGGCGCAGCCGCTCGACCAGCAACTCGTAGTAACCGGGGTAGTTGCCCTTGTCGGCGTCGAGGAAGGCCAGGTCGATCGGCTCGTCGAAGGCGGCCAGCGTCTCCAGGGCGGGCCCGAGCGTCAGCGAGACGCGGTCGGTCAGGCCCGCCCGCTCCCAGTAGCGCCGGGCGATGGACGTCCACTCCTCGCTCACGTCGAAGCAGTGCAGCCGCCCGCCGGACAACCCTCGCGCGATGCACACCGACGAGTAGCCGGTGAACGTGCCCACCTCGACCGCCACGGCCGGGGCCGCGAGCTGGGTCAGCATGGTCAGGAACCGGCCCTGGTCGGCGGAGATCTGCATCCTGGCGGCGTCGCCCGTCGCCTCGGCGGTCTCCCGCGCCAGCTCGTCGAGCAGGGGGTCGGGCGGGGTGGAGTGGTCGAGGATGTACCGGCCCACCGCGGGGTCGAGGAGGTTCGCCTTCATGAAGGTCATTCTCCCCTCACAGCGTTCTCTCATCGTCATCAGGTACCAATGAGGGGGCCGCCCCGGGCGGCTGTCCGGAGAGTGGTTCCGGCGTTGGTAGGGTCTGCGCGATCGGTGAGCTGGAAGTGGGCGGATGATGAAGCGGTTGGTTGCGGTCGCGGTCGCGTGTGCGGCGCTGGTGATGCTCGGTGTGCTGGCCTTCTCGGAGCCGGGTGAGACGGCCGGGTCGGTACGCCTGACCAGGCAGCTCGACGGTTCGATGGTGCTGGCCGACAGGTCCGGCGACGCCCCCGTGCTCGACGTGTACGAAGACTTCGACTGCCCGATCTGCAAGGAGATGCACTCCAAGGTCGACGGCACGATCCAGAAGCTGGCCAGGGAGGGCAGGCTCAAGGTCGTCTTCCACCCCGTGACGATCTTCCAGGACGAGCCCATGCGCTCCAACTCCATCAGGGCCGCGGCCGCCGCCCGATGCGTGCCGGAGGAGAACTGGCTGGCCTTCAGGGACGAGCTCTACGCCATGCAGCCCGCCCCGCACGGCTCGGCCTCGGGCTTCACCGTGCAGGAGCTGGTGGCCGCCGCCAGGAAGGCCGGCGCCTCGGTGGACGAGTGCGTCACCTCGCAGTCGTACGCCAAGACCCATCTGGCGGAGACCTCGAAGATCCACATCCAGGGCACGCCGACCGTCCTGCTCGACGGGCAGCAGCTCGGCAACGAGGTGTTCGACCCGGCGGCCCTCGAACGCGCCGTCACCGGGGGCGCGGGCGTGCAAGTGTAAAGGTCGTGTCCACAAGCTGAGACCGATGTGCCAGATGGTGAATCCCTGTGGCAGACTGGCAGGCACCATGTTCTACGGTCTGCTCATTATCGGCAGGCGCGCTGGCTGACACAGGGACACCGCCAGCGCGCAGACCTCTCACGTCCGTGAGGGGTCTTTTTGTTTTCCAGGACACGGATCCGAAAGAAGAGACTTCATGGCCGACGACCGCTTCCACGTCTACGACACGACCCTGCGCGACGGCGCGCAGCAGGAAGGACTCAACCTCACCGTCGTCGACAAGCTCGCCATCGCACGGCAGCTGGACAGCCTGGGCGTCGGTTTCATCGAGGGGGGCTGGCCGGGCGCCAACCCCAAGGACACAGAGTTCTTCAGGCGCGCTCGAACAGAGCTCGACCTGAAGCACGCGCAGCTCGCCGCGTTCGGCGCGACCCGCCGGGCCGGTGTGAAGGCCGCCGACGACCCATTGGTAGCCGCATTGCGCGAATCCGGCGCGCCGGTCGTGACCCTTGTCGCCAAGAGCCACGACCGGCACGTGGAGCTGGCCCTCCGCACGACTCTCCAGGAGAACCTCGCGATGATCCGCGATACGGTTTCTCACCTTCGTGCGGAGGGACAGCGAGTCTTCCTCGACGCCGAGCACTTCTTCGACGGCTACACGTCCAATCCAGCCTACGCGCTGGAAGTGCTGCGGACCGCCGCCGAAGCCGGGGCCGACGTCATCGCCCTGTGTGACACGAACGGCGGCATGCTGCCCGACGAGCTGGCCGAGACCGTGCACGCGGCCGTCCAGACCGGGGCCCGCGTCGGCATCCACTGCCACGACGACACCGGCTGCGCCGTCGCCAACACCCTCGCCGCGGTCAAGGCGGGCGCCACGCACGTCCAGGGCTGCGCCAACGGCTACGGCGAGCGCTCGGGCAACGCCAACCTCTTCACCGTCGTCGCCAACCTCCAGCTCAAGCGCGGCTTCGACCTCGTGCCGCGGGAGGCGCTGGCGGACATGACCCGCATCGCACACGCGATCACCGAGGTCACCAACGTCACCCCCAACTCGCACGCCCCCTACGTCGGCATGTCCGCCTTCGCCCACAAGGCCGGCCTGCACGCCAGCGCCATCAAGGTCGACCCCAACCTGTACCAGCACATCGACCCGGCCGCCGTGGGCAACGACATGCGCATGCTCGTCTCCGACATGGCCGGCCGCGCCTCCGTCGAGCTCAAGGGCCGCGAGCTGGGCTACGAGCTGACCCCCGAGCACACCAAGACGCTCGTCGAGCGCGTCAAGGAGCTGGAGTCGCAGGGCTTCACCTTCGAGGCCGCGGACGCGTCGTTCGAGCTGCTGCTGCGCGACACCGTCCAGGGGGCGCGCCGGCGGCACTTCGAGGTGGAGTCGTGGCGGGTGATCGTCGAGCGGACGAAGGGCGGCGAGCTGGTCAGCGAGGCCACCGTCAAGCTGCACGCCAAGGGCGAGCGCATCGTCGCCACCGGCGAGGGCAACGGCCCCGTGAACGCCCTGGACAAGGCCGTACGGCAAGGGCTTGAGCAGCTCTACCCCGAGCTGGCCCGGCTGGAGCTGGTGGACTACAAGGTCCGCATCCTCGAAGGCACCCACGGCACGGACGCCGTCACCCGCGTCCTCATCACCTCCAGCGACGACACCGCCGAGTGGGCGACGGTGGGGGTGGCCGAGAACATCATCGACGCCTCCTGGCAGGCGCTGGAGCAGGCGGTCACGTACGGCCTGCTGCGCGCCGGCCGCGACTGCAGCTGACCCCGGGGGCGGCGCGCCCCGAGCGGTCTTCGCTTTGTGGGCGCTGCGCGCCCAGGGGAGCTCAGGCGTTCTTGACCTGGCGCCTTCGGCGCACCCCGTGCCCCGGCCCTCAGCCGTGGGCGCGAGGCAAGGGGTGACCCGGGTGGCCCCACTGGGCGCTGCCGGGCGTCAGTGAGGAAGGACCTCGCCCCTTACGCCGGGGAGATCGCCGAGCATCCCTGTGCCCGGGATCAGGCGCGGGGTCACGTGTCTCTCATCTCGTCGTCGAGCGCCTCGCGGGCTGCGGCGACGTCGGTTTCGAAGTCGGGGTCCAGGGAGGCCGTGCCTCTCGCCAGGAACGCCTTGACCATCGTGGGAGCCGGTGCGATCACGGCGGCGGAGTTTCTGGACGCTTCGGTGGCGGTCATCACCTCATGGAATCAGGTCATCTGATTGGTGGGACGCCGTCGGGAGGGTCGCCGGGGCGGACGAGGCCGGATTCGTAGGCGTGGCGGACCATCTGGGCGCGGTCGCGGAGGGCGAGTTTGGTCAGCAGGCGGTTGATGTGGGTGCTGACGGTCGCCTCCGTGATGGACAGCGTGCCGGCGATCTCGGTGTTGGACAGGCCCTGCGCCACCAGCCGCAACACCTCCTCCTCCCGGGCGGTCACCCCCCTGGCCGCCGGCGACGGGGCGGGGGCCGTACGCCGGTAGGCCGCCACGACGCGGCCGGTGACCGCCGGGTCGAGCAGGACGTCGCCCCGCGCGGCGCTGCGGATGGCGGCGAACAGGTGCTCGGGCGGCGACACCTTGAGCAGGAACCCGCTGACCCCGGCGTGCAGCGCGAGGTCGAGGTTCTCGTCGGTGTCGTAGGTGGTCAGCATGATCACCCTTGGGGGCGCGGGGGTCGCGAGGATGCGGCGGGCGGCCTCCAGGCCGTTCAGGCGGGGCATCGCGATGTCGAGCAGCACGACGTCGGGGCGCAGGTCGCGGGCCAGCTCCACGGCCCGCTCGCCGTCGGCCGCCTCGCCCAGCACGGACAGGTCCGGCTGGGTGCCGATCATCAGGCGCAGCCCGGCCCTGATCATCCCCTGGTCGTCGGCGATCACCACGCCGATCCCGCCGCCGGGCTCGTCAAGGGCGGGATCGGCGAAGGCGTCGGGGGCGTCCGGGTGCCCTGGGGAGGAGGGCGTCACAGGGGGAGCTCCGCACGTACCGTGAAGCCGCCCCCAGGGAGGGGCGCCGCCGCCAGCGTGCCCTCGAAGAGGGCGGCTCGCTCGCGCATGCCGATCAGCCCGTGGCCGCCGCCGCCCCCGGCCGACGGCGGCCGGGGGCCGCGCGGCCCCTCGTCCGTGATCTCCAGCCGGAGCTCCGCCGGCAGGTACGCGACGCTCACCGCCGCCCGCGTCGGCCCCGCGTGCTTGAGGGTGTTGGTCAGCGCCTCCTGGACGATCCGGTACGCCGACAGATCCAGCCCGGCCGACAACGGCGCCCGCTCGCCCGACACAGCCAGCGTGACGTCGAGCCCGGCCGACCTGAACTGCTCCAGCAGATCCGCCAGCCGGTCGAGGCCGGCCTGCGGGAGCAGGTCGCCGTCCTGCGTGCCGCGCAGCAGCCCGAGCATGCGCCGCAGCTCCTCCATGGCCTCCCGGCCGGCCGCCTCCACCGTGCTGAGCGCCTGCCGCTCGGACTCCTGGTCCGCGCGCAGGAGCAGCCGTACGGTCCCGGTGTGCATGGTCATCACGCTGACGCTGTGCGCGACGATGTCGTGCAGCTCGCGGGCGATGCGGGCGCGTTCCTCCTGCACCGACTCGCGGGCCAGCAGCGCGCCGCGCTCGGCCGCCTGCACGGCCAGCACGCGGTGGCGGCGTACGGCCAGACCGGCTCCGGCGGCGATGGCGCACATCACCAGCGCCACCGCGACGTCCCCCCATCCGGACGGAGGGGAGGTCCTGGACAGCATGGCGGCCACGAACACGCCCGTCGCGGTCAGCCCGGCCACGGCCCGCGCGCTGTCGGGGCGCACCTCGGCCAGCAGCGTGCACAGCAGCACGAGCTGGGTGTAGAACTGCCAGGCCGCGGGGGACCCGGGCGCCAGCGCGAACGTCGCGATGTTGGCGGCCGAGTAGACGGCCAGGATCGCGAACGGCGCGCGCGTCCGGAACAGCACCGCCACGGCGGTGACCAGCCCGGCGGCGATCCACAGCAGCACGTAGGAGCGGGGAGAGGCCATCGAGCGCACGCTGACCTCCTCCGCGACCGCGAACAGGGCCACGACCGCCGCCACGAGCCAGTCGACGGGGGAGGGGGAACGGCGGTGGAGCATGAGGCGAGAGTAGCCCGCCCGGATTGTCGCAATGTGCAGCGGAATCCACCGAAAGGGGGACGTCGGATCCAAGCCTGCCTTGACGACGGACCTGGCGGGCGACGCCTACCGTGCCCGGCATGTTCACCGACGCGCTCTTCATCCGCCGCCTCCTGGCCGGCGGCAGCCTCGTCCTGGCCCCGGTCTGCCTGATCCTCGGCATGATCACCGACCCGTCCGAGCCCGGGGTCGAGGACCCGCTGGTCTACGCGCACAACCCGGGCGCCGTGGGCGTCAGCGCGACGCTCCTGCACTACGCCTGGGTGCTGTTCGTGCCGGGGGTGATCGGCATGGTCCTGCTCGTCCGGGGCAAGGGCAGGGCGCTGGCCACCGTCGCGGGCGCGCTCGCGGTGCTCGGCCTGATCAACTTCTCGTCGCTGATGATCTCCGACTTCTTTGACGTCGTCCTCTTCGACGCTCTGCCCGCCGCGCAGGCCGAGCAGCTCATGCAGGACGCGGCGCAGCCTGCCCTCATCGCCGCCTGGCAGCTGCCCGGGATGATCGGGTCCTTCCTGGGCCTGGTCCTCGTCGCGGTCGCGTACGCGCGGGCGGGGCTGGCGGGCTGGTGGTTCCCGGCGGGCGTGCTGGCGGGCATCGTGGTGTGGCTGTTCGGCGCGAGCGCGTGGAACCTGGTACTCGGGATCGGCGGCCCCGTCATCCTGCTGGCCGCGTTCGGCACCGTCGGCGTGTCGATCATCCGCACGCCGGCGCGGCGGGAGCGGGCGGCCTAGAGCCGGTCGGGGCCGCCGTCCTCGTCCAGCCAGGCCACGACGTGCGTGGTGAAGCTGTCCACGAGGGTCAGGGGTTCGCCGGCCAGCACGAGGAGGGCGACGAGCTGGTTGACGCCGAACGCGCGCTCCCAGGTGACCGCCCGCCGGTAGGTGCCGGCGTCGACGGCGTCGCGCAGGTGCTCCCAGCCGTGCCAGCCCATGAAGGCCGCGTCGATCGCGGGGTCGAACAGGTGGGCCCGGTCCCAGTCGAGGACGCCGACCAGCTTGCCGTCGGCGTCCCAGTGGACGTTGTCGCCGACGAGGTCGCCGTGGACCAGCGAGTCGGGGACCTGTTCCAGGGCCAGGGCGTCGTCGAGGCGCCGGCGTCCCTCCTCCCGCCACCTGGCCGGGAAGCGCGGGATGACCTCTTCGGCGAGGATCGTGCTCCAGCTCGCGGGCCCGGCGTACGAGCGCGGGGCGGGCAGCAGGGCGCGCAGCTCCGGGGTGACGGGCAGCTCCCGGAGGGCGCCGAGCAGCTCGCCGATCAGGGCCGGGTCGCCCTGGCCCGCGCCGAGACCGGCGCCGTCCAGCCAGGACACGGCCACGGCGGCGCGCTCCCCGAACGTCGTCACCGGCGTCAGCGGCTCGGGCACCGCGAACGGCAGCCCGGCGGCCGCGATCGCGCGCAGCAGCTTGGTCCGCCGCGGCAGCGCCGCGCTCACGCTCGGCCGCCGGCCGACCCGCACGGCCGCCACCCCGGGGAGCAGCACGACGTCGTGCATCCCGCCGGGGGCGAGCCGCGCACTGCCGAGGGGAGCGCCGGGCACGAGCGCGTCGGCGATCTCCAGCAGGTCAGAGGGCACGGGCTCGCTCATCGGCTCATCTCTTCCGAGGGGGAGGGGGTACGCGTAGAGCCTACGCGGGTCCTGACCGGTGCCCGGCCTCCATACGATGGGGTCCCATGAGCTTCAGTGTGCTCGGCGTGCACGCCCACCCGGACGACGAGGCGATCTGGACCGGCGGCACCCTCGCCAAATACGCCGACGAGGGCGCCACGACCGCCGTCGTCACCTGCACCTGGGCCGAGGGCACCCAGCGGGCGCAGGAGCTGGAACGGGCCCTCGACATCCTCGGCGCGGGAAAGCCCCGGCTGCTCGGCCTCGCCGACGCGGGCAAGCCCGAGTCCGCCCCCGGCCGTCCGCGCTTCCTCGACGTGCCGTTCGACGAGGCGGTCGGCCTGCTGGTCGAGCACATCAGAGCCGTCCGGCCCGACGTCGTGCTCACCTTCGACGGCTTCGGCGGCTACGGTCATCCCGACCACGTGCACGTGCACCGGGTCACCCTGGCCGCGGTCGAGGCGGCCGGCTACGATCAGCTCTATCCCGGCACGGGCGATCCCTGGCGGCCGCACGCGCTCTACCTGGCGACCGTCCCGCGCTCGGTCGTGACGGCCCACTGGCGGGCGGTCTTCGGCGCCGATCCGGAGCCGGGCCAGGCCCTGCCCGGCGTCCCCGACCACCAGGTGTCGGCCGCGATCGACGTCTCGCGCTGGTCGGAGCGCAAGTGGGCGGCCATGCTCGCCCACGAGTCCGAGGTGCAGCGCGGCGCGTCGATGACCATGCTGACCGGGCTGCCGGAGCGGGCCCGCGCCCAGATGCTCGCCAACGAGTGGTACCGCCGGATCGCCTTCTAGACCGGCTAGAGCAGGCCCGCGGAAAGGGTCTCGCCCTCGACCTTGAGCTTGCCCCCCGAGCACGACACCTTGGGCGAGTCGGTGCCCGGCACGATCACCGTCAGCAGCGACTTCGCCGCCGGCGACACCACCACGTTGGTCGCGTCCTTGGCCAGGTAGGTGGGCGAGACCCAGCCCAGCTCGCCGCCGCGCTCCACCTTCTGGCCGCCGACCCGCTCGCACGCGGAGAACTGCATCAGCGTCACCTTGAAGGCGCCGTCGGCCAGCACCACCTTGCCGCCGCTGTTCGAGACGACCTTGTACGAGGGCGCGAACCGCCACAGGTTCCTGACCTTCTTGCCCCCGGAGGCCGTGTCGAGCACCGCCATCAGGTCCTGGCCGTGGTTCACCAGCACCGAACGCGTCCGGCTCACGCCGTAGGCCCGGTCCGTGAGGCGGAAGGCCTGCCGGTCCTTGCCGTAGGAGGTCTTGGTCAGCTTGGACGAGGTGCGCGGCCGGAACCGGGCCCCCTCGACCGTCGGCACGTTGTGCGCCTCGGGGGAGAGCGTCCAGTAGCGGTAGGCGCTCTTCTCGTAGGAGTGGAAGCCGCCGTCCATGAGGATGTCGCGGCCCTGCGCGTAGTACGTCACGCCCAGGTGGTCCTCGTGCCCGTGGAACTTCATGCCGGGCCCGAACCTGATCGAGTAGTACGACGAGTCCGGCTTGCCCCAGGCCGTCCGGCCGTAGACGTAACCGGCCTTGTAGACCTTGACCTTCTGCTTCGGGGTGCCGGTCTCCATCTTCGGCTCGGTCTCGGCGCTGCCGTCGCCGATCGGGACCATGTAGCCGTTGGGCATCGTGGAGTGGGCGATGAAGTCCTTCAGCGCCTCGGCCCGCCGGCTGATCTCGGCCGGCACCTTGCGGTCGCACGCCTTCATGTTGGTGATGGCGACCTGGAGGCGGCCGTACACGTAGACGGCGTAGCGGGGGGCCTGCTCCATGAGCGCGCCCTGGGAGTCGACGTCGAGCTTGACCGTGCCGGTGAGCCGCCTGGAGGCCAGGTTCGACCAGTCGGAGCGGCCGTACCGGCAGCCGATGCCCATGAGGGCGATGTCCTGGTCGATGCCGTGGTTGTGGCCCTTCTTGTACAGCCGCGCGTCCGACAGCAGCCTGGCGTGGTCGGCCAGGCTGTCCTTCAGCCAGCTGTCCTTGACGTGCATGCTCAGGCACAACAACGGCTGCGTGCGCAGCGAGACCGGGTGGTCCTTCCACACGTACGGCTTGGTGGCGGCGGCCCCGCGCCGGTTGTTCGCCACCCAGTCCTTGGTGATCTCGGTGGCACGATCCAGGTAACGCCGCTCGCCGGTGTTCTCGTAGGCCACGACCAGCGTGCCCATCCAGCGCAACGACTGGAAGACGAACTCCCACGACCGGTTCCGGTACGGGCTCGCCCCCCAGTCGATGTCCTTGCCCAGCTTGTACGCCGGCAGCCCCACCAGCGAGATCTCGCCCTTCATGACGTCCTCGGCCGTCGGCGTGCCCGGCAGCCAGTCGCCTTGGCACTGCGCGGTACGGGTCACCTTGTCGGCGGCCTGCGCCGGGCTCGTCAGCCCGCCGAGCGCGAGCGTGAGGGCAAGAGGTATCGCGAGCCGGCGCACGCCAGGGTTCCTTCCGGACAAGAAAGTGAGGGCGGGACATGCTTTCGGAATCACGATCAACCGGTCAAGTCGCGTACCGGATCGTTAACGGCCCGATGCCCGCCGGTGCCTCCGGCAGCGCGGATGTCATGCTGGAGCCGTGAGATTCGACGACATCGTGCTGCCCGACACGCCCGCCTGCCGCGGCGCGCTGGAGGTGGCCACCCGCTACCAGTCACCCTCGCTGCTCAACCACTCCGTACGCGCGTACCTGTGGGCCGCCGCCTACGCCCGGAGCAGGGCGATCGACTTCGACGCCGAGCTGCTCTACGTGTCGTCAATGCTGCACGACATCGGCCTGGTCGCCGAGTTCGACAGCCAGACGGTGCCGTTCGAGGAGGCCGGCGGCCACGTGGCGTGGGCCTTCTGCGCGGGGGCCGGCTGGTCGCCCGAGCGCCGGCTGCGCGCCTCCGAGGTGATCATCCGGCACATGTGGGAGGAGGTGCCGGTGGAGGAGGACCCGGAGGGCCACCTGCTGGAGCTGTCCACCGGCATGGACATCTCCGGCCGGCGCACCGAGGACATCCCCGACGGCGTGCGGCGCGAGGTGCTGGAGCGCTACCCGCGGCTGGAGATCGCCAAGGAGTTCGCCGCCTGCATCGCCGACCAGGGCGCGCGCAAGCCGTCGAGCTACGCCGGCCGGTTCGTGCGCGGCGGGATCGCCGACCGCATCGCCGCCAACCCCCTCGACGCCTAGCCCTTGGGTCCGGCGCTCTGCACGACGTCGAAGCTCCACACCTGGGAGTCCGTCGCCGCCGGGCCCTGCCCGTGACCGTGACCCTGGCCGTGACCCTGGCCCTGCTCCGCGGCGGCCTGGGCGTGGCCGCGCTGGAAGGCCTGGCCCTGCTGCCAGGTCCGGAAGTCCTCCTCGCTGCGCCAGCGCGTGTAGACGAGGTACTGGTCGGTGCCCTCGACCGGCCGCAGCAGCTCGAACCACTCGAACCCGTCGGCCGACTCCACCATCCCGGCCCGGCCGGAGAACCGCCGCTCCAGCTCCTCCCGCATCTCGGCGGGCACGGTCAGGACGTTGATCTTCACGATGGACAACGGAGGACCCCTCTCGGCGAAGCCTTAGCGCACGACCCGCTGCGTCGCAGGTGAGGGCTCCAGGCTAACGCGGGCCACCGCCGGTACGTGATCCCTGTCCAGCGCGTCCCGCAGGTTCGGCAAAGTGACCCGGGACAGGTGCTCGCTCAGCTCGCTCATCGGGGCGGCCTCGTCGGCGGCGACGCGCAGCCGTACCTCCGGGTGGCCGCGCGGGCCGACCAGGTCGGCGTCGGCGTTCAGGACGGCGGGGCTGGCCGCGACGTCGGCGGCGACCGCGTGGGCCATCCCGCCCGCCGCGATCTCGGTGACGCCGTCCGGGCCGGCCTCCAGGCGCAGCCGGGTGCGGGCGTCCCTGCGTCCCTGCGCGACCAGCCAGCGCAGGGCCAGCAGCGCGACCAGGACCGACACGGCGGCCACGGCCCACCACACGGGCGGGCTGTTGCGGGCGAAGAACCCGCGCACGCCGGCGTCCACGATCGGCGTGGACGGCCCCAGCAGCCCGCGCGCCAGCGCCAGCCCGCCGAGCACGGCCAGCACCAGCCCGACCAGGGCCAGCCCCCACCGGTTGCCGCGGCCGGTCTTCCTGTTCATCGGCGCTCCTTGACGTTGACCGCCACCCGGTACGGCTCCACCGGGTCCAGCCCGGCGAGCCTGGTGAGGACGGCTTCGCGCACGGCCCGGCCGAAGCCCTCGTCGTCCCAGCCGGACGTGGCGGGCGTGACGGCGACCGTATGGCCGCGCAGGCTGGCGTGCGCCGAGCGCACCCCGGGCACCTCCTCGGCGGCGTGCTCCAGGGCCCTGGTGAAGCTCTTGGGACGCACGCCGATGATCAGGTCCGGGTCGCCGGTCCGCACGGGGACCATCCGCGGCCGTCCCGGCACCAGGGCGGTGACCAGCAGCGCCAGCCCTGCCAGCGCCACGATCGCGGCCCCGGTCAGGACCAGCGGGTCCGACCACGGCGTCGTGGCCGCCCACGCCAGCATCCGGTCGTAAGGCAGCCATCGCAACGGGCTGCCGGCCAGCGCGGACACCGTCTCGGCGGCGACCAGCAGCCCCAGCAGCGTGAGCAGGACGGCGACCACGATGGCCGGCACCCGGCGCTGCGGCCGGAACGCGCGCACCGCGGCCCGGTCGGCGCCCTTGTCCCGCGGCGGCGCCGCTCCCGGCTCGCCCCGATGCGCCCCCGCCACGCCCGCCGGGACGGCCCCCGGCGTCTCCACGGGCTCCCCGGACGGGAGCGGGCGGGTCATGCCGGGCCTCCCGCCAGATCGGTCATGATCACGTCGAGGCGGGTGACGTCCAGGCCGGTCTGCATGGCCACCCGGTTGCGCACGTGCTCCCGCAGCCGCGCGGCCACGGCGTGCAGCGGGGCCGGGTAGGCGACGGTCACGTCCAGCTTCAGGGTGGCCCGCTCGCCGCGCACCTCGGCGCTGGACGAGTGCGTCCACGGCGCCCCGCCCAGCCGCACGTCGAGGACCTCGGGCACCTCACGCGCCGCGCAGCAGGCGATCTTGGTGACCACCCGCTCGGAGATCTCGGTACGGCCCCGCCGCTCGGGCTCGGCCGACGGCGCGAGCCGCTGCCGGGGAACCGTGACGTGGGCAGTGGTGGTCATCGCCGCCTCGCGGTCAGGCCGGACAGGTTCAGCTCGCCGGTCTCGGCGACCTTGCCGACCAGGAAGCCGACCGCGCCGAGCACGAGGACGAGCAGGAACGCGCCGAGGCCGCCGAAGGCCCCCGCGAGTCCGAGGATGATGCCGACCGCCATGCCGATGACCGGCAGCCAAGGGACGTTGCTCATGATTCCTCCACCACGTCGATCACCACGTCGTCGATGTGCACGTTCACGGGACGTCCGCCGCCCGGCTCCCACACCGCTTGGCGGACGTCCTCGGCGGTCTCGGGCAGCGGCCGTACCAGGGTCGCCACGATGGCGATCTCCACCGTGTCCCCGTCGGCCGAGACGCCCATGACCCGCGCCCCGGGCAGGTACGTCGCCACCGTCCCGAACGGCCCGCCGGAGAGCCCCGCGACCCCCGGGCAGGCCCGTACGAGCTCGGCCAGCGTCTCGGCCTCCGCCTTGGCGTCGGCGTCGGCGTCGTCCCGCGTATAGGCGGTGGCGCCGGGCCCGGTCATTGGACCCGGGGCTCCGGCTGCTCGATGACCTCGCGGCGACCGTCGCCCCTGTCCCTGTCCCTGTCGCGGTCCTGGCCGGGCAGGTGCACGTCGTCCACCCTGATGTTGACCTCGGTCACCTCCAGGCCGCACATGCGCTCGACCGCCGCGATGACGTTCCTGCGCACGGCCGCGGCCAGGTCGGGGATGGCGGTGCCGTACTCGGCGACCAGGTCCATGTCCACGGCCGCCTGGCGCTCGCCGACCTCGACCGAGACGCCCTGGGCGACGCTGCGCTCCCCGCCGACCATCCCGCGCACGTTGCCGAGCGCCCTGGCGGCGCCGCCGCCCATGGCGTGCACGCCGGATACCTCGCGTGCGGCCAGCCCGGCGATCTTGGCGACGACGACGTCGTCGATGCTCGTCGTGCCCTTGTCGGTGACCAGCGAAGTCGCCGGCCCGCCCTCCTGCGTTCTGGCCCGCGGTACGGCAGAAGTCTGGTTGACCATCGTGTCCGGCACGTTCCGTCACCCCCTAGAAGTCTCTGATAAGCAGAGATATCCGCTTAACCACCACCGATGCCCCACAAAACGGACTCTGGGGGCATTTATGGAGAGTTCCTGACTTTTTTGCCGGTGGGCGGACCCCTCCGGCGGCGGCGATAGCCTTGTCAGGTGCGTATAGCGAGGTTCTCCACAGGCGAAGGCGTGTCGTTCGGCGTGGTCGAAGGCGGCCCTGGAGAGGAGTTCGTCTCCACGGTCTCCGGCCATCCGTTCGGCCAGGTGCAGTTCACCGGCGAGCGCTTCCCGCTGTCCCAGGTGAAGCTGCTGGCCCCGATGCTGCCGAGCAAGGTCGTCGCCATCGGCAGGAACTACGCCGAGCACGCCCGCGAGATGGGCAACGAGGTGCCCGACGAGCCGCTCATCTTCATGAAGCCGTCCACGTCGGTGATCGGCCACGGCGAGGCCATCGCCTACCCGACCTCGCTGTCCGACCGGGTCGACTACGAGGGCGAGCTGGCCGTGGTGATCGGCAGGCTCTGCCGCGACGTGCCCGTCGACCGGGTCAAGGACGTCATCTTCGGCTACACCTGCGCCAACGACGTCACCGCCCGCGACCTGCAGAAGAAGGACGTGCAGTTCACCCGGGCCAAGAGCTTCGACACGTTCTGCCCGCTCGGGCCCTGGATCCAGACCGATCTCGACGCGAGCGACCTCGCGCTGACCACCACGGTCAACGGCGAGATCCGGCAGAGCGGCCGCACCAGCCAGCTCATCAACGACATCCCCGCGCTGGTCGCCTACGTCAGCGCCGTCATGACGCTGATCCCCGGCGACGTCATCCTGACCGGCACCCCGGCGGGCGTCGGCCCGCTGGAGATCGGCGACGAGGTCAGCGTCGGCATCGAAGGCATCGGCACTCTCACGAACAAGGTGGTCTCCCGTGACTGATCTACGGGTGCGTTTCGCCCCGTCCCCGACCGGCATGTTCCACGTCGGCGGCGCCCGCACGGCGCTGTTCAACTGGGCCCTCGCCGAACAGTCCGGCGGCCGCTTCGTCCTGCGCGTCGAGGACACCGACGCCACGCGCAACCGTCCGGAGTGGACCGAGGGCATCATCTCGGCGCTCGACTGGATCGGCATCAACGGCACCAACCCGGTGTTCGAGGGCCCCTACTTCCAGTCGGCCTACGAGCCGCAGCACCGCGAGGCCGTGGCCAAGCTGCTGGCCGACGGCAAGGCGTACCACTGCGACTGCACCCGCGAGACCCTGGTGGCCCGCACCGGCTCCGAGCACAAGGGCTACGACGGGTTCTGCCGCGAGCGCGGCCTGACCGAGGGCGCGGTGCGCTTCCGCACCCCCGACGAGGGCGTCACCCTCGTCGAAGACCTGATCAGGGGCAACGTCGAGTTCCCCAACGAGGCCCAGGAAGACTTCGTGATCGCCCGCACCGACGGCTCGCCGCTCTACGTGCTGGCCAACGCCGTCGACGACATCACCCAGGGCATCACGCACGTCGTGCGCGGCGAGGAGCACCTGGGCAACGCCGCCAAGCAGGTGCTGCTGTGGCCGGCGCTCGGCTCCACCCCGCCGGTCTGGGCCCACCTGCCGGTGATCGTCAACGAGCAGCGCAAGAAGCTGTCCAAGCGCCGCGACAAGGTGGCCCTGGAGGACTACCGCGACGAGGGCTACCTGGCCGAGGCCATGGTCAACTACCTCATGCTGCTCGGCTGGGGCCCCGGCGAGGACCGCGAGATCATGCCGTGGGCGGAGATGGTCCCGCTGTTCAGGCTGGAGGACGTCAACTCCGCCAGCGCCTTCTTCGACGAGAAGAAGCTGCGGGCCTTCAACGGCGAGTACATCAGGGCCCTGCCGCTGGAGACCTTCGAGGAGCGCTGCTCGCCCTACCTCGACCCCGCCTGGGACCGCGAGCTGTTCAGCAAGGTCGCGGCGCTGGCCCAGACCCGCATCGGCGTGCTGTCGGAGATCCGGCAGAACGTCGACTTCCTCTTCCTCGACGAGCCCGTCTTCGACCAGCCGTCCTGGGACAAGGCGATGAAGAACTCCCCGGTGGAGATCCTCGACGGCTATCTCGACCGCCTCCAGACGGTCGCCTGGGACCCGGACTCGCTCAAGGAGGCCCTGGAGGAGGTCGGCGCGCCGCTCGGGCTCAAGCTGGGCAAGACCCAGGCCCCCGTGCGCGTGGCGATCACCGGCCGGACGGTGGGCCTGCCGCTGTTCGAGTCGATCGAGGTGCTCGGGCGCGAGCGCTCCATGGAGCGGATCCGAGCGGCGCTAGCGCGCCTGCGAGGCTGAGCGACGACCCGACGGCCATCGACAGCCACACCCCCGTGACGCCGAGCCACGAGCTCAGCAGATAGGCGAGGGGCAGCTGCACCGCGAAGCCCGCCAGCGTGGCGGCGAGCAGGCGGCTGCCCCTTCCGCTCGCCTGGAGCACCCCGCCGACGGCGATCAGCCCGCCGAACGGCACCAGGTAGAGCGCCATCCAGCGCAGGAAGCCCACGGCCACCGCCGGGTCGTCGGTGAACAGCCCGGCCGCGGGCACGGCCGCCAGGTTGAGCACCACCGCGACCACCGCCCCCGTCACCAGCCCGAGCCGCAGCGGTGACCCGACCGGCTCCGACCGCGCGGTGCGGATCATCGCCGCCTGGCGCAGCGCGTAGAAGACCATGACGCCGGCCAGCATGATCTTCTGGCCGATGCCGTACCCGGCGACCTCGGCCGTGCCGAACCCGGCCACGATCTCCACCAGCGCCATGCCCACCAGGGAGCGGGCCAGGAAGTCGCCCGACATGGGCAGGCCGGTCCGCAGCACCTCGCCGACGAGCAGGCCGTCGCCGCCGGCGGCGCGGAGCCGTACGAGGGAGGTCGAGGCCACCCCGAGCGTGACCAGCCGCGCCGCCACGGTGGCCAGCGCGGCCCCCTGGACCCCCAGGTCGAGGCCGTAGATGAACAGCGGGTCCAGGACGATCACCAGGGCGTTGCAGATCAGCGCGTTCCGCATGGGGGTCTTCGTGTTGCCCAGCCCTTTGAGGACGCCGTCCACGACGGTCTGGGCGAAGAACACCGGCAACCCCGCCAGCGAGACCAGGAAGAAGCCGGCCGTCGGCCCGGGATCGTCGGTGAACAGGGCCGCCAGCGGCTCGCGCAGCAACACGCCGGGGACGGCGACGGCGACCGAGAACGCGGCCCACAACACCCAGCCCGTCCTGATCACGGGCCCGATCGGCGCGTGCCCGTCACGCCGCCCGATCAGCACGGTCACCCCTGTCGGGACGGCCAGGAACAGCCCGTAGGCCAGGTATTCGACCGTGGTGCCCACGGTGACGGCCGCGATGGCGCCCTCCCCGAGCCCCGAGACCCACAGCAGGTCGATCACCCCCACCGCCACCACGGCGGTGAGCAGCTCCACGTAGATGGGGAGAGCCAGCCGGAACATCCATACCTCGATTCGTTGTATCTCGTTTAGAGGTATAGCGTTACGATGCGCGACATGGCAAGCGGCGGGGATCTGTCCCTCACCATCCTGGGATTCCTGAACGAACGTCCGATGCACGGCTACGAGCTCAAGGCCCGCCTGGCCGCGCTCACCGGCCACCTCCGCCCGGTCAGCGACGGCGCCCTCTACCCCGCCATATCGAGACTGGAGAGCAAGGGCCTGGTCGAGCGGCACGAGGAGGCGGGCGCGGCGGCGGCCCGCAGGCAGGTGCTCACGCTCACCGGCAAGGGCCGCGAGGAGCTGCTGCGGCGGCTGCGCGAGCCGAGCGAGCTCGACGTCAGCGACCAGACGCGCTTCTTCGCCCTGCTGACGTTCCTGTCGGCGCTGCCCGACCCCGCCGACCGGTCACGGGTGCTGCGCCGGCGGCTGGCCTTCCTGGAGGCCCCGGCGAGCTTCTTCTACGAGGGCGGCCGGCCGGTCCGGATCAAGGACGAGCCCGACCCGTACCGGCGGGGGATGCTGGAGATCGCCCGCGCGTCGAGCCGGGCGGAGAAGGAATGGCTCCGGCAGCGCATCGAGGAGCTGCCGGAGCCGTAGGGAAAGCCTCATCGGGGGAGGCGGGGGAGGCGGGGGAGGCGGGGGAGCGGCGGTCAGTCGAGGCCGCGGCGGGCCAGCAGCGGCCCGATGCCCGCCTCGCGCCCGCGGAAGTTGCGGAAGGCGGTCAGCGGGTCGAGGCTGCCGCCCCTGGAGAGCAGCTCGCGGCGGAAGTGGTCGCCGTTCGCCCTGGTCAGGCCGCCGTTCTCCTTGAACCACTCCACGCTCTCGGCGTCGAGCACCTCGCTCCAGATGTAGGAGTAGTAGCCGGCGCTGTAGCCGCCCGAGAAGATGTGGGCGAAGTAGTTGGTCCGGTAACGCGGGCGCACCAGCCGCACGTCGATCCCGGCCGCCTCCAGGGCCCGCTGCTCGAACGCCTGCGCGTCGGCCACCTGCTCGCCGGGCGCCAGCCGGTGCCAGGCCCAGTCGAGCAGCGTGGCCGCCAGGTACTCCACCGTCGCGAAGCCCTGGTTGAACTTCTCGGCCGCGTTGAGCTTCTCCACCAGCTCGGCGGGCATCGGCTCGCCCGTCTCGTGGTGCTTGGCGTAGTTGGCCAGGACCTCCGGCCAGGTCACCCACATCTCGTTGACCTGCGAGGGGTACTCGACGAAGTCGCGCGGCACGCTGGTGCCCGACACGCGCGGGAAGCGCACCTGCGAGAACAGCCCGTGCAGCGCGTGGCCGAACTCGTGGAAGGCGGTGTTCACCTCGTCGTACGTCAGCAGCGTCGGCCCCGAGGCCGGCTTGGTGATGTTGAGGTTGTTCATGACCACCGGCAGCTCGCCGAACAGGTGCGACTGGTCGACCAGGTTGTTCATCCACGCCCCGCCGCGCTTGTTCGCCCTGGCGTAGGGGTCGAGCAGGAACAGGCCGAGCGCGCCGCCGTCCTCGTCGAACACCTCGAAGACGGTCACGTCGGGGTGGTAGCCGCGCAGGTCGGGCCGTTCGGTGAAGGTGATGCCGTAGAGCTTGGTGGCGGCGAAGAACACGCCGTCCCTGATGACCCGGTTCAGCTCGAAGTAGGGGCGCATGGCGTCGGCGTCGAAGTCGTAGCGGGCCAGCCGCACCTTCTCCGAGTAGTACGACCAGTCCCACGGCTCGATCTCGAACCCGGCCTGCTCGGTCAGCGCCTCGGCCTCCTTGCCGGCGTTGCGCACCGCCGGGCCGACGAGCTGGCCGAGCATCTCCTCGACCGCCTCGACGGTCTTGGCCGTCTGGTCGGCCACCGAGTAGGCGGCGTGGTCGGGGAAGCCGAGCAGCGCGGCCCGCTCGGCCCGCAGCGTGGCCATCCTGGCGGCCCGGTCGAAGTTGGCCGGGGCGCGGCCGACGCTCCGCTGGTACAGGCGGCGGCGCACGTCGCGGTCGGTGAGCTGGGCCAGGCCGGGCTGGTTGGTGAAGTTCAGCAGCGGCAGGACGTAGGTGCCGTCGTCCTTGCGCAGCGACTCGATCCTGGCCTCGTCGAAGCCGTCGAGCTCCTTGGCGTCGGTGAGGACCAGGGCCTCCTCGGTGGACGCCTTGAGCAGGGTCTGCGCGAACTCGGTCGACAGCTTCGACAGCTCGCCGTTGAGCTCGCGCAGCCGGTCCTGCTCCGGCTCCGACAGGTCGGCCCCGGCCCGGACGAAGTCCTCCCGGTACTTCTCCAGCAGCCACGCCTCCTCGGCGTCGGACGTGCCGACCTGCTTGATCCGCGCCCACAGCGCCCGGTTGAGGCGGATCGCGTCGTTGTGCGCGGTCAGCTTCGGGGAGATCTCCTTCTCGATCTCCATGATCCCGTCGCTGGAGTTGGACGCGGCCATGCTGAAGAAGACCGTGGCCGTGCGGTCGAGGATCCGCCCCGAACGCTCCAGGGCCGCGATCGTGTTGTCGAAGGTGGGCGGCTCGGTGTTGTTCGCGATCGCGTCGACCTCGGCCAGGTGCTCGGCCATGCCGCGCTCGAACGCGGGCAGGTAGTGCTCCTCGCGGACGTCCGCGAACGGCGGCAGCTGGTACGGCAGGCTACTAGGGGCGAAGAACGGGTTCTCGGCCAACGCTTTGGCTCCTCCACGTGGTGTTTTGTCCTCTTCAGCTTGGCACGTCGGAGCCTGTGCCGCAGGCGGCCGGACGCCGCTTCGGCAATCGTTTTGGTCTTACCCCCCGAGCTGGGCTATTCTTTCGGACGTCGCCAAGCGCGCTCCGAGAAGGAGTTCGCAGCGGTGGGGTATGGTGTAATTGGCAGCACGACTGATTCTGGTTCAGTTAGTCTAGGTTCGAGTCCTGGTACCCCAGCAAGTTTCCGAAACGGATGTCTCCCTGAGAGACATCCGTTTTTTCGTGTCGGCGGCCCAGTCAGATCGCCAGGTCGTCCAGAGCTGATCATGCGGTGCCTCAGCACGAGCGGATCACCCGGTTCCGCGTCGCCCAGGAGGCGATGACCGACGTCGCCGAGCATGCCGATGCCACCAGGACGGCCCTGACCCTGCCGTACGCGGACGAAGTCGTCATGCTGGACATCCGTGTGACGAGGGGCGCGTTTTCGTTCCTCAGGGGGCTGTTGAGGGCTTCGGGGTGGAAGGCGTGCGCCGGCCGGCACGCGCGGTGCGGGCCATGTGCGAGGGGAAGACCGCGTCGCCGCAACGGCGGAGACCTTCCGCCGCGGGCTGCTCGGCGGGTAGCCTCCCTCGCCTCATGGACGAATTCCGCATGCGCGAGGGCGGCCTCGCCCGTTTCGTCGCCCCGTTCGCCGCGCCGCTGGCGCTCTTCTTCGCCGTCTGCCTGCTGCTCGGGGCCGTCCTCACCGGCAGCTCGGCGCTGGGCGTCGTGATCGGCGCGCTCGCCACGACGGCACTGACCGGCGTGCTCGTCGTCAAGCACCGCCGTCTGGTCGCGGGCACGGTGGTGCGCTTCTCGCCGGAGGGCGTGGAGCTGGCCGACGCCCGCGGCTTCCGGGTGCGCCTGCGCTGGCCCGACATCACCGCGATCGGCGTGGTGAACACCCGGACGGCCGACCCCAGGCCCCTGGGCCGGCCCGGCGGCGTCCGCGTGCGCGTCCCTGCGCTGCGCTCGGTGGGGCTGGTCGGGTGGGGCGAGCGCACGCTCCCGCCGCGGACGCCGCGGTGGATGCGCGAGCGCCTGGCCCGGGTGCCCGCCGACCCCGTCACCGGACGGCCCGAGGTCGCGATCCCGCTCGGCGAGATCGACCCGCTGTGGGAACGGGGGCCGATGGGCGACTGGGTCCGCCGCCACAGGCCCGATCTCATGCGCCGATAAGCGGTTTGGTTGTGGTCTGCGGGGTGCGGTAGAGTTACCTG
>NZ_JBSFGJ010000080.1:0-28571 GCF_053596515.1 Nonomuraea sp. NPDC001684 | reverse complement strand
GAGAACTGCCTACGACGCCTCGTCACGTACCTACCTCTTCCAGACTTCTGTCAGCTTATATAGCTGACTGTCCGGAATCTGCTGGGCACCTCAGTCCCTGTATTGATCAGCATCTTCATGGGCCAAGCGACAAGTAGCTGCGTCGCGCGGATGGCACGTAGATGCAGGCCGCCGCCTCATATCTCAGTGCCACGAATCTTTCAGGGAAGATCAAAGCCTGTCCGACCGGCACCGTCCCGCAATTAGGCTGCGACACCTTAGCGATCAGGAGAATCGGGAGCAGGCTATGCCCGGAATGAGTGAGCGACGACGCGGGCGGATCCGCGCCATGGCTCTGTTGCTCGCAGGCGGGGCCACTACCGCCGCAGCCCTCGCCATGGCCGTCAGCGGAGCCGGGACAGCCACGTCAGGGAACCAGCAGACCTCCTCACAAGCAGCCACAGAGATTCCGCAAGGCGCCAACAACACGGGGATCGTCACATCTCCCCACCACAAGAGGAAGTCGGCCACCTCATCCAGGGGCACCACCGGTACTCCAAACGAAACGACCGGAAAACGAGATGGCATCACCGGCAACGCAAAGGCCGTCATTGCACCCAGGAATCGAGCACACGTCGATGTGCTGCGTGACCGCCTCCCGGCCGTCCACCCGCAAACGCCGGACGGGTCCGCGATTGACCATCACACGCCACAGTCGAGCCATCGAGCAAAACGAGCGCCGAGCCGTCCCCGCCCAGCCTCATCCGGCAGCTCTGAGCACGCTGGAATCCCATCATTGATCGGGATGAAGTGCGACGAGTTGTTCCCCTCCCACGAACGAGACTTTCGTCTGCGCAACATGGCATGCCATCAATTCTTGGATTGATCTGCGCGTTCAGCGCGATGTCATGGTTGTGTGCGCACGACAGCGATGGAGATCTCCCCGTTGAGGGCGTGGGCCGCGACCACAGGCGCAACGGCACTGTCCACGACGACCGTTGCCTGACTGGCCGATCCGGACGTGTAGCTCACGCTCTCCACCACAGCCTCCTCCGCGAGAAGCGTGGGCGGTTCGGAGTCGGGCTTGCGCGCGGGGACGTGGATGAGCTGGACCCGTTCACCGCGCTGCAGGTCGTAGGGCGCTTGCCCAGGCTTGAGCGCCAGCCCCATCCTGACGGATTTCCCGCTGATCGCTCCGGTCCCGTTCGCCGCGGCCATCGGCCGGGTGAGCAGCGTGCCGGGCAGCACGGTGACGGTGGCGACGGTGGCGGCCACCTGGTCGCGCTGGGCCCACGACCAGTAGGTGACTCCCCCATCGGCGATGCGTGCCTCCTGCAGCGCTCCGCGGTCGAAGCGCTGGCCGGCACCGATCTTCTTGATGACACGGATGACGGAGATGCGTTCGTCGGCGCGCATCACCAGGAGGGTCGTGGCCAGGGCACCACCAAGCACGAGCAGCACAGCGAGGGCGGCAAGGGCCGGCCTGCGTTGACGCGCCTGCTGCGGTAACCCACGGGAAGCGGCCCCGGTCAGCACACCCGCTCCTTCAGTCATTCGCGGTCGTCCTGGGAGTTCCTAGATGTTGCGCGCTGGGTTGCACCAGCGCCATGTGCCGCCATCGGGATCGACGTCCGGGCCGTAACAGAACTGGGCCCGCTTGATGGAGCCGAAGAACACCGAATCGTCGACACACCCCGACTTGGGCCCTGCCTGCAGCAGGATCGTCCGGCCGATCGTGGTCTTGTACTCCACGGCCACCTTGTCCTTGTCGTCGAGCGCATCACACAGCATCACGCGCTTTCGGTCGGCACTGATCTCAACGGTCCCAAGCCGCCCATACCCGTCGGTCCACGGGCGTGCGGATGCCCACACCGGCCCCGTCACCAACAACCCGCCCACCAACACTCCCGGCACTACCCTCGCCCACCGTGACATCGTTCCCCTTCCAGTCAGCATGCAGCCCATGATGTCACGGAAGGTGATCATGCATATGCGGAACGCAACAATCGAATGAGGCGAACGGCCCCATGAGGCGGCTCTGTGCTCCGCCGTTCCAGAAGCTGAAAGCCCCGCAGCGATGACTCACGCTCCTCAACCCGAGCGCTGCCGCCACGGCCCAGGCATTGCCCTACGATCGCGAAGCTCTATGAGTCATCTCTGTGTTGCCCACCACGGCTGAATCCACGCCGCGCCGCCGCCAAGCCCTCCGCCCTGCGCGAGCCCCATCTCACGAAGGTCAGCTGCCAAGAGCCGCCGGGGCTCCGAGGTCCACGACCTGGCTGGTCGTGCTCACGACGTGGACCGGACGCTGCTGACAATAAACGGCCAAAGCCAATGACAGGCTCGGCTCGCCACCAGGCTTGGACAGGTACGTGCGGCCTCCAAGTCCTCGACGGGCTGATCAACGAGTATTAGCGCGCTGGCTAACCAACAAGGTGCCGTCACGAATGCGCAGATCAACGCCTCGGGCCTGGTTTTGACACCCTTCAGGCTCCAGTGCCCACTGCTCATCGGTGAGGTCGCGCCGCCTCGTCACCGCTACGCTGGCCACGAGGTCTCCGGTATTTGGCTCTTCTTCGTCGTTGAACCAACTACCGGAGGCCTCGTCGATTACCTATGACCGCCACGCCGCGGCCCTCGTCACCCTTTGAAAACGCGGCCTAGAAGAGTGGCATCTGTTCGGGATCAGCCTGTTCTGCGATCTGTTGGTGCCCTCGCGGGACGGAGATCGACTCTTCAGAGCCATTCCCACTGGCCAGCCTCTGTGACTGATTACCTCCTGCAACAGGCGCGGGGGCGGAGCCGGGGCGAGGTCCCGGATAGACAAAGTGCGGAGTCCCTGGCACGGCGAGCAGATCGGCGACGGTTGGCTCTCTCATAGGCCGCCCAAGCTGGCAGAGCCTCCGCATGTGGTCCCGGGCGGTTTCGGTATCAATGAGGCCACTTTGGATCGCCAAGCGCACCACGTCGATGGTCTCGTACGTCGTGATGCCCTCCGCCCGGCCGAACCGGACGGCCTTGCGGTCGTCGGAGATCCACGCGGAGCCTTGGAACTGCGGCCAGTTGAGGATGACATAGCAGCTCTGCGCCTCCCCGAGGTGCTCCGTGTAGCGGCCGCGCAGTCTCGGCCCGGCAAAGGCACGCCGGCGCAGCGCCTCGACGCCGACAATGTCGGCCTCCCGCGTGATCAGGATGGGCGAACCGAGCCACGGATCCGTGCCAAGAAGGCTGGCGAGCGAGTCAAGGGGTTGACCGCACCTAACCCCATTACCGATTTCGAACGCAACGGCTTCGGTCCATCGCCCCTGTCCGTCGAGCATCTGCTTGAGGAGCGCGACCTCACCCAGATACGCGAAGTTACTCAACACGGTCGTGTCAGGGAAGAAGAAGGGGGGCATCACGTGTCCGTCGCTCAGTATCCGGGTTCCAGGCGGCGTTCAAGCTCACCGATGTCCTCGTCAAGGAGGCTGGCGAGGGGTTGCAAGGTAGAACGGCCGGCCTCGTAGACGGCCATCGTGTCGCGGACCAGCAAGCGCGGAGGTCTGGGCCACTGAGCCTCGGTGACCATCGCCTCGTAGGTCTCGGTCTTGCCGGTTCGCTCGGCCGCTCGGAGCGCGCTCAGCTCGCTGAGTCGGTCGCATCGGCCAGCGTCGATCAAGTGGAGCTCCTTGAGCCGGATGGCCAGAGCCTTCGGGCTCACCCAGAGCTCCGTGACCAGCTCCGCGAAGGCCTGATCGGTGAGCCCTGCGTTGCCCACGCGCGCACGGAGGAGGTCTTCCGGCATGAGGAAGACGGCGGCGAAGGCATTGGCGCGTTGCTCGCTGTCACTGCGCCACTGCCGCCCTTGGAGGAAGATGTTTTTGTCCAGACTGATCTCCTGGTCGTCGCCAGCGAGAAGGTGTCCAAGCTCGTGGGCGAGCGTGAAACGCTGCCGACATGGGTTGGACGAGGTCCCCAGAATGATGATCTTCGTGTCGTCCACGGAGGCCGCCATGCCGTCGAAGTCGCCGCCGAGGTCGACCAGGGCGATGTCCACCCCGAAGCTCTCCTCGACGGCGGCGACGAGATCAGGCTTAGCTACGAGGACCTGACGGGCGCGCTGCGCCGCCGCCCGTCCCCATTGCCGCCACCCGCTGAGCTCGACGGGCACGTCGAGCTGTCGCCATCGCAGGTCATAGCCGATCTCCGCGATGCTCTGGCGATGGGCGGCGTAACGAAGCGCAGCGGTCAGAGCGGTTCGGGCGTCTCCATGCTCGGCGCGCGCCGAGCTGTCGAGTCTGGGCCGCACTCCAGTAATGAGGTAGTCAAGATTCTCCTCCCTAGCATCCGCGATCTTGGCGAGGTCCAGGGAGGAAAAGGGCCGTTGCCCGGACAGAGCCGCCGCCAGAGCGGCACTATCGAGGTCGGCTTGCGCGGCGAAGGCTTCCTCGCTCAGCTCGGAGACGCTGATGAGCTCCCTGACGCGATCGGCGATGCTGGACACAGGGAGAGCCTCTCCCGCGCACTGTCGTTGACGCAAGAGATCCGCTTATATGGCTGTGTGCCAGGGGAGTCAGGGGAGACCAAAGGATGACGTCGATGACCGACATGCCGACCGTGCCAGAGCCCGGCCAGGTGGTCAACGTGCGCGGCTCGGTGTGGGCGGTTGCCTACGTACGGGCTCAGGGCCTGTCGCGCAGTCCCGCGGACGAAAGTGTGCCGGGGCTGACGCATGTCGTCGAGCTGCACTCGCTGGAAGAGGACCGGCTCGGACAAGAGCTCGCCGTGGTCTGGGAGCTCGAGGTCGGACACACCGTGGCGCCTGACCAGGGGCTGCCGGAGACGGTCAACCCGGACGACTTCGACGATCCCGACACGCTGGCCGCCTTCGTTGACGCGGTCCGCTGGGGCGCCGTCACCTCCGCCGACGCCAACTCCTACCAGTCCCCCTTTCGCAGCGGCGCGAACGTTGAGGCGTACCAAATGGAGCCGCTGGACCGCGCGCTTCGATCTTCGCGTACCAACCTGCTGCTCGCCGATGACGTCGGCCTGGGCAAGACGATCGAAGCCGGGCTCGTCGTCGAGGAACTGCTCCTGCGCCACCGGGCCCGGTCGGTCGTGATCGTCTGCCCGCCGAGCCTCATGCTCAAATGGCAGGACGAGATGCGCGAGAAGTTCGGCCTGGAGTTCACCATCGTCGACAGCGCGCTCCTGGCCAAGGTTCGCCGCACCCACGGCCTGGCCGCCAACGCGTTCCGTCTCTACCCGCGGGTGATCGTGTCGATGGCATGGCTGCCGTCGTTGCGCGCGCAGCGGCTGCTGCGCGATGTGTATGGCGAGACCGGACAGCCAGGCAGCGCCCGCCGATTCGCCTTCGACGTGCTCGTGGTCGACGAGGCCCACCACGTCGCGCCGCCCAGTCCCACTATCACCAGCGGCGGGCGTGGGTACGCGGTCGATAGCCAGCGCACCCGCGCTGTCCGGGCGCTTGCCGAGAGGTGCGAGCACCGGCTCTTCTTATCGGCGACGCCGCACAACGGCTACACCGAGTCATTCACCGCATTGCTGGAGATGATTGACGACCGCCGGTTCAGCCGTGGCGCGATCATCGACACACAGGCACTGCGCCAGGTGACGGTGCGTCGGCTCAAGACGCAGCTGACGGACAAGGACTTCGTGCCGCGCGAGTTCAGGAAGCTCCCCTTCACGGCGAGGGCGGAGGAGCAGCGGCAGTTCGAGATTCTTGAGCGAATCATCCGCGATACCGCCAGGGCCACCAGACAGTCGGGGTCGGGCGACATCGTGGGCATGCTCCTGAAGAAGCGCTTCCTGTCCAGCCCGTACGCCTTCGCGCGCACCCTGGAGCAGTACACCCAGGCGTCGACAGCGGGCGCCCAGGAGGTTGAGGACGAGGACGCCTACATCCAGGAAACCCTGGGCAGCGGCCAGTCCGATGAGGAGGAGGGTGAGGCCGACCACCCGGAATTCACCGCACTGCGTCGGTCCAAGAAGGACCACCCGTTGATCGCCGATCCTGGCGAGATTGACGATCTGATCACCTGGGGCTTCGGATACGAGCACCGTCCCGACTCCCGGCTCCAGGCGCTCATCGACTTCCTGGACGCCACTTGCCGACCCGACGGTATGCACTGGTCCAACGAGCGAGTGGTTGTCTTCACCGAATACGCCCAGACGCTCGCCTGGATCCAGGGAGTGCTGGAGCAGCGCGGCTATGCGGGCGGACGCCTGTCGGTGATCCGCGGCTCGACTCCGAAGGAGGACCGGGAGACGATCCGGGCCCGCTTCAATGCGGAGCCGGCGGCCGAGAAGGTACGGGTCTTGCTTGCCACTGACTCGGCAGGCGAAGGCATCGACCTGCAGACCTACTGCCACCGGCTGGTCAACTTCGACATTCCGTTCAATCCCTCGCGGCTCGAGCAGCGGATTGGCCGGATCGATCGCTATGGCCAGACCAGGACCCCGCTGATCTACCAGCTCGCCCCGAGTGCAGACTCCAGTACATACGCGGCCGATCTCGACTTCATGCGGCGGATCGCCGTGAAGGTGGGCCGGGCCGCCGAAGACCTCGGCTCGATGAACAACGTCATCGACGCCGACATCCAAGAACGCTTCGGCCCGACCGGCCGCAGCCCGCGCCGCAGGGCTCTCGACGAGGGCAGCGCCATCATCAGGGAGGTGCTGGCAGGTGGCGTCGAGCTCAACCGCCGGCTCACCGAACTGTCGCGGACGTACGGCGAGCGCAAGAAGGAGATGCATCTCACGCCCGCCAACATGCGACGGGTGGTGGACACCGCGCTCGACCTCAGCCATCAGCCGCCACTCAAGCGGATCGCCGACCCCAAAGCCGATGCGAGCCTGCTGGACGAGCGGCCCGATGCTGAGATCTTCGAGGTGCCCGACGCGCTGGCTCCCGGCTGGCAGCAGGCCGTGCGTGGTCTGGATACTCGCCTCGATCCCGGCGTTCTGCGGCCGATCACATTCGATGAGGAGGCGGCCAGGGGGCGCAGCGACCTCGTGCACATCCATCTCGGTCATGCGCTGATGCAGCGCGCCGCCCGTACCCTGCGATCGTCCCTGTTCAGCGCCGATGCCCCGGTGCGCCGGGTGACCGCAATCGTCATTGATGATCTGCCGCAGTCGTGTGTGCTGGCAGTCTCCCGGCTCGTTCTGGTCGGTAGGGGCGGGTTGCGACTGCATGAGGAGGTCTTCTTGACCGGGGCGCGGCTGCGTGGCCAGGCGATGGCAGAGGAGAAGGTGGAACATCTGCTGGACGAGGCTCTCGACCGCGGCGGACTCGCCCTCGCCCCTGATCCAGCGCGGCGCTGGCTGACGGAGCAGTGGAACGTGCCCGGCTCCGCCTTGCGCGCCAAGTTACTGCACTCGATGGAGCGCAGGGCGGAGCGAAGGCAGGCAGAGGTCACCGCGTCGCTGTCGACCCGCCGCGAGGCCGACGTCGCTCGCGCCAAGGAGATTTTCGCAGCGTTCCGCCGCAACCTGCACGAGTCCAGGGACAGGCTCGCCGATGAGATTCGCGAGCAGGAGGAGAGCATGCTCTACGTCGACGACCAGCAGGCTCAACGCCGCCGCGACTTGCGCACGATGGAGGATCGGCTCGATAGCCTGGGCGAGGAGGAGGCGCGGGAGATCGCCGCGATCGAGGAGCGGTACGCCGACATCCGTCCGCACGTCGCCGCCGCCGCAGTCGTCTTCGTCCTCACTCCGGCCGACGCAGACGGAGAGCTCGCATGAACCCGTCCGACTCGAACTGGCTGCACCGGTCCTGGCTCACTCTGGTCGACACCGAAGGGCCGTTCCTCGCCATTCCGCCGCTGCGCCGCGTTTGGCCACAGGGCATGCCCCCCGCCTCTCGGACCGTACTCGATACGCTGCGGGACGCCAGGCCCGGCTTCGAGCAGGCGTGGGAGAAGCAGGACAGCAGGCCAGATGATGAGGCCGCGCTCGCACTCTACTGCGACGCGCGCGACTCCTGGGTGGAGATCGTTCTGCGCGACGTCCTGCGCTGGAAGGACAATTACCGGCCAGGCGCGAACGGCGTCGAGGTCCGCTCGCCCGACCACCGCGTCACCGTCCGGCCCACCGGCGCGTTCGTCCGCGGCGGCGAGAGCTTCGCGCTCGTGCTGGTGACAGACCCGGTTCAGACGCTACGCGAATCGCTGGACGACGGCTGGGCAACCAGCCCGATCGACCGGATGGAAGAGCTGCTCCGCAAGGCCGGCGTGGGTATCGGGGTCGTCACCGACGGCCGCTGGTGGGCACTCGTCTCCGCGCCCAACGCAGGCCTGGCCGCTTCCGGCATGATCGACGCGCAGACGTGGATCGAGGAACCGCAAGTCCGCGACGCTTTCTTCGAGCTGCTCTCGCCCATCCGGTTAGCGGGCGGCAAGGCGGCCGACAGGCTGCCAGCCCTGTTCACCGAGTCGGTAACGGCCGCCGAGGCGATCACCGAGGCGCTCGGCACCCAGGTGCGCCGCGCCGTCGAACTCCTCGTGCAGGCCTTCTCCGAGTCCGCCATCGAGGCCCGCAGACGCGGTCGCCTCGCCCCTTTGCCCGACGATCCAGCCAAGGTCTACGAGGCCGCTGTCACCATCATGATGCGCGTCGTCTTCCTGCTCTTCGCTGAGGAACGGGGGCTGCTGCCGGACGGCCGTGTCTTCACCGAGGGGTATGGCATTGCCGACCGGCTCGACGAGCTGGACGCCCGGCTGCGGGACGAGGGCGCAGAGGCGCTAGATGCGACCTCGCTCACCTGGCATCGGCTGCTGGCCACCTCCCAGACCCTCTATCAGGGCGCGACCTTCGAGGACCTGCGTCTGCCCGCCTATGGCGGCTCGCTATTTGACCCGGCCCGCTTTCCCTTCCTACTGGCACGCACCGAGCAACACACGCTGACCATCACCGTCAGCGACCGGGTCATGATCGAGGTCCTGCGCGCTGTCCAGGTCGCTCAGATCAGGGGGGAAGGGGGGCGCCGGATCTCCTTCCGTGACATCGACGTGGAGCAGATCGGCTATATTTACGAGGGCCTGTTGGGTTACTCGGCCGCCGCCGTGGACGAGGTCACCGTCGGCCTCATCGGCTCCGGCAGGACCGATCCGGCCACGGGCCACATTCTGCACACCGGGGAGGAACCCGAGGTTCCCCTGGCAGTCCTTGAACGGCTCGCTGCCTCCCGGTCCGACGCGAAATCCTTCGCCAAGGCCCTCGTCTCCTGGGCCAAGGAGGACCAGCCCGCCGCCAAGCCGCCGAGCGAGGCCACTCTGGTCAAGGCCCGCGACGCCATGCCGGAAGATGTGGAGCACGCCCTGCGCGCCGTCACCACCGATGAGGAGCTGCGGGAACGGCTGCGCCCGTTTGTCGGGCTGATCCGCCGCGATCTGCGTGGACGGCCGTACATGGTGCAACCGGGCGGTGTGCTCGTCATCGAGACGCCGTCGCGGGCGAGCGCGGGTGCGCACTACACGCCGCGTTCGCTGGCCGAGGAGGTCGTACGGCACGCGCTGGAACCGCTTGTCTACAAGCCGGGACCACACACCGAGCCCGACTCCAGCAAGTGGCGACTCGTCTCGCCTGAGCAGATCCTCGACCTCAAGATCGCCGACATCGCCTGCGGCTCCGGCGCCTTTCTGGTGGCTGCAGCGCGTTACCTCGCCGAACGGCTTATGGAGGCCTGGAGGGAGGCGGACGTCGCGTCCGGCACCCCGCACGAGCTGCACGTCCACGCCCTACGTACGGTCGTCGCGACTTGCTTGTATGGCGCAGACATCAACACTATGGCCGTGGAGATGTGCAAGCTGTCGCTGTGGCTGGTCTCCCTCGACCCCAAGCTGCCCTTCTCCTTCGTCGACGACAAGATCCTTCTCGGCAACTCGCTGCTCGGGATTACCGACGCGCGGCAGCTGAAGGCACGCCAAATCGATCCCTTGGGGGATCCCCCGGCGACCCTGTTCGAGATCGACGTGGACGAAGTGCTGGCCAAGGCCGCGCGGCTGCGGCAGCAGCTCGCCACTGAGGTCGACGACCGCGACCCGCAGCGTTCCGCGGCCACCAAGCGCCGGCAGTTGGGCGATTACCAGCGGCTCGTCGCCCAGCTCACCGACATCGCCGACGGCGTCATAGCCGCCGGGCTCCGGGTTGGCGGCAAGCCGGGCAAACAGCTCCGCGAGGTGTACGAAAACCTGCGCGTCGCCCTCGAGTTCGCCCATCCGGCGCCGTGCGAAGAGCCAAACTGGGGCATGTTGGAGTCGATCCTGGCGGCCGGGCTCACCCCGACCGTCCCCACCGACTACAAACGTTGGAAGTCGCTCCACTGGATCATCGCGGTTCCGGACGTGATGACACGTGGCGGTTTTGACGCCATCATCGGCAACCCGCCGTTCCTGGGTGGGCAAAAGCTTACCGGGACCATGGGGACCAACGTCCGGGACTGGTTCGTTAACGTGCTCGCTGACGGGGCCAAGGGTAGCGCCGACTTGGTCGCCTACTTCTTCCTCCGGGCCATGGCGCTGCTGACGTCAAAGGGCAACCTCGGTCTCATCGCCACCAACACGCTTGCTCAGGGTGCCACTCGTGAGGTCGGCCTCGATCGAATGGTGGATGACGGCTTCACTATTACACGGTCGATCCAAAGCCGCAGCTGGCCGGTGTCAACCGTCAACCTGGAGTACGCCGCAGTCTGGGGGACGAAGGAGCGCATCCCCGACTCGCTGCCTCGGGTCGCCGACGACATCGAGGTCCGACGGATCTCGACCTTGCTGGAACCCGCCGGACGGGTCGAAGGCACACCGATCAGGCTCGCAGAGAACCTGGGCATCGCCTTCCAGGGCTGCAATCCTCGTGGCATGGGGTTCGTTCTCGAACCAGATGAGGCAGCGTCCTGGATCGAGACGGATCCAGCGAACGCCGAGGTGCTGTTCCCCTACCTTGGCGGCAAGGATCTCAACTCCCGTCCAGACGCCTCGGCTTCCCGATGGGTGATTGATTTCAATGAGCGCTCTGAGCCGGAAGCAGGGCAGTATGATCTGCCATTCCGCCGTGTACTGGCAGCCGTGCGGGAGGAGCGCCTAGGGAATAGGGATGTTGCTGTTCGGAGAGCTCCTTGGTGGCTCTTCTGGAGAAGAAGTCCTGCGATGCGAATGGCAATCGCCGACCTGGGGCATGCGTTGGTCATTGTTCTGACGCAAACCAGCTCTACCCAGATATCGCTGATGGTTAATGCGCGCCAGGTGCTGGACCAAAAGCTGGTTGTTTTTGTTTCAAAAGATCCGGGACTTTTGGCGGTCCTTTCGTCAACTCCTCATCGGCTGTGGGCCCAAGTGAGAGGCTCCACGAGAACGGGAGACCCGGTCTACACTCCGTCTGACGTATTTCTCACATTTCCCCGTCCGAAGCCTAACGAGCGCCTGACCGAAATTAGCCGGATTTTGGACATTGAGCGGCGGGAGATCATGCTGCGGCGGCAGCTCGGGCTGACGAAGCTCTATAACCTGGTTAACGACCCCGAGGTCCTCGACGCGAGTGAGCCGGATGTGGCGCGCATGCGGGAGATCCACGTCGAGCTGGACCAGGCCGTCATGGACGCCTACGGATGGGGTGATCTCCCGCTCAATCACGGCTTCCACACCTATCGGCAGATGACCCGATGGACCGTGTCCCCGGAGGCCCGCGTGGAGATCCTCGATAGGCTGCTGGAGGAGAACCTGCGCCGCGCCGGCGAGCAGGGCGCTGCTCCGCCTCCTGCCGACGAGCACGACCTGGACGAGGGAGGCGACGCGTGACCACCCCGGGAATGCCAGGTGGCCAGGCCGCCGATGGCTCCGGCGCCTCCGCCAGGCCGGAGCGCAAGCCGTACCGGCTAGAGCACGAACCCGACGGCACCTCCTGGACAGACCGGGCCAACCTCGCAAACATCCTGGAGCGTGAGCTCCTCGGCCCGACGAATGGCCCGCACGAGATCCTGGATGCCCCGCCGGACGTCGCCTATCTGGTGGGACGGATCGCGCCGGTCCGGCTCACACGCAAGACTGGCTCCCCGCAAGCGCGGGACCTAGTGGACGCCGACACCGGCGAGCAGCTAACCGACGTGGGCGACGCGGAGGATATCCACGCCGACCGGGGCGTGCCGCTCACCGCGGTCGACGACACCACAGCCACCGCGGATGAGGACACCGGCGTCGAGGACGACCCGCAGCGCCGGGGACTAGTGATCCCTGCGTCCATGGGGCTGCGCTGCCAGATCCCGGCCGAGCTCGAGGCGTTCACGGTCGTCGCTTCGTGGGGCGTCTACGAAACGCTGAAAGAGGAGGCCAAGGACGCGCGGTCGCATCGTCGCTACCAGCGGACTCCTGTTGGGATCGCACAGAAGATCAAGGTAGCCGATCTACAGCATGGCCAGACGGAGACGTATTCCCTCAAGGACAAAGTGGTGCTCCGGATCGACCGGTTCGACGACACCGCGCGCGACCGGGTGATCATCGAGATCGCGCTCTGCAACGACAGAGAAGCGGAAACACGGATCCCTGTCAATGCCTGGCTCTACCAGACGAAAGTCGAGGTGCATGCGGACGGCGCCGAGGTCTTCCTGCCGGTTACCGACGTGCTGGAGGCGGATGCGTGGTTGGAGCGCGATGACGAGCTGCGCCGCCTGCAGTTGCAGTACCGCGACCGGCTGGAATTCGCGCATGGGCGTACCTGCTCGGCTGACTGGGAAGCGTCCAAAGGCGGGCGGCGGGCAAGCCGTGTGTGGACGACGTGGCTGCCGATGAGCGAGACGCCACCAGTCGATGCGGAGCTGATCGAGGGCGCGCTGCTCGACATGCGCAAGCTCGCACAGGCGAGCCCGGAGGAACTGCGGGAGGGGCTCAGCCCGATCGTGGACGGATACGCGGCCTGGCTCGATGAGCAGGACGGTCGAGTTCAGGCCCTCCCCGCGCATCTGCTCCTGGTAGGGCAGGAGGCGGTGGACGAGGCCCGTTTCGTCCACCGACAGCTCACCGAGGGGTTGGAGCTCCTCGTGGGCGACCCGGAGGTACAGCGCTGCTTCGCGTTCATGAACGACGTGATGGCCGATCAGCGCGTCCGCACCCAGGTTGCGGCCAGACGCGGGGCGAATGAGAACCTCACTGTTAACGAGGCGCGCGAGCAGGTACTGAACGGGAAGTTCCCTCACTCGTGGCGCATGTTCCAAATTGCGTTCATCCTTATGCAGTTGCCCGCGCTCACCGATCCGGCGCACCCGAGGCGCGGCGGTGACGGCTCTGCGGCAAAGGCGGAGCTGTTGTTCTTTCCCACCGGTGGCGGCAAGACCGAGGCCTACCTGGGCCTGGCCGCGTACGCGTTCGCGATCCGCAGACGCCAGGGTTTGGTTGCGACGTTGGATGGCGACGCCGGAGTGACCGTGCTGATGCGGTACACGCTGCGGCTGCTGACCTCCCAACAGTTCCAGCGAGCCGCAGCGCTGGTGTGCGCGGCCGAGCTCACCCGCCGGGCCGACCCCGCGACGTGGGGTCAGGAGCCGTTCCGCATCGGCCTGTGGGTGGGGACGGACGTCACCCCCAAGCGGGTCTCGGAGGCGCGTAACGAGATCGAGAAGGCCACCAAGGGCCGCAGGCGGCTCACCGTGCTGCAGACACAGCGCTGTCCCTGGTGCGGCACCAAGATCGGAGTTGGCAACGTCAAGGCTCCCAACGACGACAGGCGCCGAGTTTTCGTTTACTGCGGTGACGAGTTCGCCGAATGTCCGTTCGCAGAGGGCGGCGAGGTGGAGGAGGGACTACCGGTCCTCACCACCGACGAGGAGATCTACCGGCTGGCGCCGGCGTTCCTCATCGCCACGGTCGACAAGTTCGCCCGGCTCGCCCGCGAGGGTGAAGCGGCATCGCTATTCGGCTACGTCTCTCAGCGGTGTGATCGGCACGGCTTCGTCCACCCTGACTACCCCGGGTGCACTATCCAGGAAGGCAGCAAGCACCCGGCTAAGCATGGCCTGCCCGCGGCGGGCAAGCGGCACGTGCCACGGCTCCGGCCCCCAGATCTGATCATCCAGGACGAATTGCACCTCATCACCGGCTCACTCGGCACAACAGTCGGGCTCTTCGAGACCGCCATCGACGTCATGGCTAGCTGGCGGACAGCCGACGGTCGCCGTGTCCGGCCACTGATCGTTGCTTCTACCGCTACTGCGCGCAACGCCGCCGACCAGGTCCGCGCCCTGTACGGGCGCGACATGTCCATCTTCCCGCCTCGAGTGCTGGATGCCGGATCGACGTTCTTCTCCAAGGAAGCCGATGTCACCAGGGACAAGCCGGGGCGTCTGTATGTAGGGCTGAGCACAACAGGCGTACGGCTCACCACCGCTGAGATTCGAGCCGCTGAAGTCCTCATGGCCGCAGGCCAGCTGCTGTTAGATCGGTCTGGTAGGACCGCGGACCCATACATGACACTGGTCAGCTACTTCAGTGCCACGCGCGAGCTGGCGGGCATGACGCGGTACCTCGGCGACGACGTGCAGACCGCTCTGTCCAAGGGGCGGCCTTGGTCGGCGCTGCCGCGCCGGACCGGCACCGACTTCGGCAGGTTGCATATCGCTGAGCTCACCGCCCGGGTCTCCAGTTCCGACATCACTGGCACACTGGATCAGATGGGCGTCGAGTTCGACCCGGCCGACGACTCGTCTCAGGGGCGGGCCGACCGTGCCAAGCGTCGCGAGGCTGGCGAGAGTCTGCCGCAGCGTGCGTTCCTGCCGTTCGATGCTGTGAACGCGACCTCGATGTTGCAGGTCGGCGTGGACGTTGGACGGCTGGGGCTGATGCTCGTGGTCGGGCAGCCGAAGAACACTGCGGAATACATCCAAGCTTCCTCCCGGGTAGGGCGGAGCGAAGGCAAACCGGGGCTCGTCCTCGCGCTGAGCAACTGGGCGCGGCCCAGGGATCTGGCGCATTTCGAGCAGTTCCGGCACTATCACGAGACGTTCTACGCGCAGGTCGAGGCCCTGTCAGTGACACCCTTCTCGATCACCTCGATTGAGCGCGGTCTCGACGGCGTGCTGGTCAGCGCCGCTCGGGTACTTCATGCGCCAGCGCGCGACGGGCTCTCGCCAGAACAGGGCGCCGACCGAATCAAGCAGTTCGATCGATTTGCCGAGGAACTCGTCGACGCGCTCGCCGAACGATGCGCCTGGGCGGCGCAGGCCACCGCGGACGCCACCGCAGCGGAGACGGTCCGGCGTCGGCTGGGATACCGGCTGGACCAGTGGCGTGCCCGTCGCTCATCGGTGGTGTCCGACCGCAAGGTACTGGTCTACGAGAAAGTCTCCGACCACGGGCAGTACGCGCCACTCATGATTGGCGCGGAGAACGCCAAGGCGCTTGCCAACAGCCGAGATGCGGCCCCCTTCGTCGTGGCCAACTCCATGCGTGAGGTCCAGCCGGAGATCAACCTGCTGGTCAGCCCGATCGAAGAGAATCTGAGACACCATGAGCCGCCTGGGACACCGCAGTGGCAGCTCCCGGAGATGATCTGATGCACGACGATCGATTCATCCATGACCCCGCCCAGGCGCTCGATCCGCTCGGCGAGGTGGAGCGGCTCAACGATGAGGGCATCAAGAAGAACAGGGCAAAGGTGGGATCGGCGCGCCCGTCCTCGCTGCTCTACACCTACGGCCCAGGCTCGATCATGGACCTGCCAAACTTCACCGTGATGCCAGCTGGCTTGGACGACTGGGAGCGTATCTGGGCGCGCCGCGATGGCGTACCCGAGATCAAGGCGCCCCGGCTGCGCGAAGTTGTCCGGATGATGCTCGGCGCGACAGACGTGCAACTCCGTCCGCATCCTTGGCAACCCAAGCGGTCGAACCGCTCGGCCGAGGGAGACGACCTCGGGGTTCCATCGCGGATCTTCCCTCAGTGGATGCGCTGTACCGGCTGCGACATGCTCGGTGGGCTCGCCCAGTTCGAATACACCAACACCCACCCGTTCCGACCCGACTTGGCGATCTTCGAGCATGTCGGCTGCCCAGGGCGCAAAAGCGAGAAAAGGCAGAAGCAAACCGGCGGCAAGAAGAGTAGGCGGCCGGCCGTACCCGCTCGTTACCTGCTCGTCTGCGAGCAGGGGCACCTCGACGAGTTCCCCTACGACCATTGGGTGCATCACTGGCAGGCGTGCCCGGAAGCCGAACGGCCGGTACTTAAGATGACCGACCGGACGGCCGGCAAGGGTGCCTCTGCCACGATCCAATGCGCCGCCTGCCAGGCTCGCCGTCCCATGAACGAGGCCCAGAACGATCGGCGTAAGCTTCCCGGCTGCCGGGGGCGCCACCCCCATCTGGATGCTTTCGAGGACAACGAGTGCGGCCTGGAGACGCGGTTGATGCTGGTGGGCGCTTCCAACCTCTGGTTCCCTGCCACTCAGTCGATCATTGTGATGCCAGAGACGAAGGACGAGCAGGCTACGAGCCGAGCCGACGACGTCAGGACCGCACTCGGAGAAGATCTCCCTGACGCCGTCACATGGCCCAAATCGGCGCTTCGCCGCCTGCTGAGGAACCAGGGTATCGACCTGTCTGGCGCCTCCGATGACGAATTGGACGTCCTGCTCGTGGCCGCCGCACAGCCCGTGGTTACGGTTGAGGAGCAGGCCGAACGGTTGCGCGTCTGGGATCCGGTTGACCTGCTCGTTCCGGAGTGGATTTATCTCCAAAAAGACCCGCTTGGCGCTGGGCATCGCGACGAGGCAAGCGGCTTGGTGCTCTCCTGGCGCGACCGGGACGCCCACCTGCCCAAGAAGATCACCCGAGTTCTCGCCGTCGAGAAGCTCAGGAAGGTCAACGCCCTCGTGGGCTTCACTCGCGTGGACGACATGGACCGCGCGGGCGACCTGCCGTCGCGGCTCGTTCCCCTCACCCGCAAGCGCCCCAAATGGACCGTCGCCACCGAAGATCGCGGCGAGGGCATCTTCCTCCAGCTCGACGAGGCGGCCGTCGCTGACTGGGAGGGCCACGTCTTGAAGTCACGCCTGTGGGCGGCGCACCGCGACGCGAACCGGCGCAACTTCTGGCGGCGGTTTTCAGAGACGGCGAAGAGCGTCGAACCGGATTCGCGCCTCAAGCCGCCGCGTTACTGGCTGGTGCACACCCTCGCGCACGTCATCATTCGCGAGGCGGCGCTGACCTGCGGGTACGGCGCGGCCAGCCTGAGCGAGCGGCTTTATGCCTGGCCAGCGGCCGAGGGCCGGCCGCCATCGGCCGGTCTGCTTATCTGCACGACGGCGTCCGACAGCGACGGCACGCTCGGCGGCCTCGTCCAGCTCAGCCAGCCTGAACGGCTCGCCGAGCTCGTCAACGGCGCGCTCTACCGGGCCGAGCGCTGCTCTTCGGACCCGATCTGCGCCAACCGCACACCTCGCGACAACGAAGATTTCCTACACGGTGCGGCCTGCCATTGCTGCGCGATGGCGTCGGAAACTTCGTGCGAGCGGGCCAACCGGTTCCTCGACAGACGTTTTCTCCTCGACCTACCCTGTGGTGAGGGCCTTGGTTTCTTCGACCACGTCAGCTGATGGGGACGCGGCGGCAGAGCTAGGCCGTCTGCTTTCGGGGAGCCAGGCGCGCGAGCTCGCCGACCGGCTGGTCCACGGTGAGACACTCACCATGGCCCTGCGCGCGGTTCCGCCCGGACTGCGCTTGTCTATCCGCCCTCTTCTGGAGCAGCTTGCCGGTGGCGTCGTGCCGATCCTACGGGCCATCGAGGGCTCGCGGTCGCACTCGACGGCGCTCGACCCGCTGTGGACCATGCCCGGCGGCCTCGCTCAGGCTGGACGGCTAACCAGCTCCATCCCCCGCCTGGTGGACAGCGCCCGCCAATCCGTCACCTGCTCGACTTTCAACTTCCAACGCAGCTCAGCCCTGTGGGACGCCCTGGCCGCAGCTGCGCGTCGCCCCGAGATCGAGCTGCGTGTCTACATCGACACCCGGGCTGCCCAGTCGCCGTCGGCTGAGGAGATAGCCGCCCACCTACGTGGCGGCGTAGTCATGCGCACCCGAGAATTCGACGGGCGCTATGTGCGCAACCACGCGAAGCTCCTTGTCGTCGATCACCGATTCCTCATAACGACCAGCGCAAACTTCTCCTGGAGCGCCGAGCGGGATAACGTCGAATTCGGCCTCTGGATAGACGACGCGACACTCGCCGAATCTATCGAGCGAGAACTCCGCCGCGTCGCAGATCGCCTCTTCGAACGCATCGATGCGTGAATTGTGTGATGGTCGGGACCGTTATACGGATCCTGAGGATCCACGGGAGACCCAGCGAGCCGACATATTTCGAGGACACGCGATCAGTTCGCCCGGCTTCTGAGTATTACGCCAGTATCGCTCAAGAATCCACCACGTGTTACCTGATCCGGTCGTTCGCCAGAGCAATGAGACCGCGACGATCGTTCCGCCGCATCCCTGCCTAGCTTCAAAACTCGTACACACGGTCTGAGTTGGCGCCCCGGTTGGGGCACTGCACAACTCAAGAGGTAGTCATTAATAGTTCCTTGCGGATACTCTCCACTGCTGCATCCGGCCTCCAATTGGCGGCGACCCGAGCCAAAATACATCGAACGGGTATAGATCGCATGGTCAAAGCCTCGCCATAGGGCGTCGAGGACACCCATCGATATCGGGGTGGATGCTCGACGCATGCTCATCGGCCCCGGATACGATATGACAGCGGACGACATTCCCAGGCTTTCTCAAAGCGACAATCGCCAATTGAATGGCACATTGAGGTATGTTGCGGCACAGGCAGGCATGACAGCTAGTACTCCAGCCGCACTTCAGAGGGGTGGTCCGAGGCGCCGCCAGCTGGTGCACGGTATAGCGCGGTGGTGCACGCCGGTCTATGGGTACGCATACGTACCCATGCGGACTCCCGCGTGCACGAGAAATGGCCACCGCTGTGATCATTCAGGTGTGATGGAACTGAAGATCACGCGGTGGCCGCGTTGGCCAGGGTAGAACATCTCAGCGCCGCTCGTCTGCAGGCTGGTCTGGATGAGGCGTTCGCGCTGGTAGCCGGTCGATTCAGACGCCCCGAAGTGCGGCAGCGTGCTCGTGCATGTGTCGGCGGTCTGCTGTCCGGGCTGGAGCGTAAGAACGGCTGGTCGCTGGCCGAGTACGCCGGTGAGACCACACCTGATGGCATGCAGCGGCTGTTCAACGCCGCCAACTGGGACGTCGACGGCGTGCGTGACGACATCCGCACCTACCTGATGCAACATCTGGGCGAGCACGACGGGGTGCCGGTCGGCGACGATACCGGCTTCGCCAAACAGGGCACCCGCTCGGCAGGAGTGCAGCGGCAATACACCGGCACCTTCGGCAAGGTCGCCAACTGTCAGATCGGGGTGTTCCTCGGTTACGCCTCCAGCCGTGGCCGGGCCGTCCTGGATCGCGAGCTCTACCTGCCCAGGGACTCCTGGATCGCCCGGCCGGAACGTTGCGCGGCCGCCCACGTCCCCGAGCAGGTCGGTTTCGCCACCAAGCCTCAGCTCCTGCAGGCCATGATCGAACGGGTGCTCGCGGCCGACGTGCCGTTCGGCTGGGTGACCGCCGATGAGGCCTACGGCGACAATGGCCCCCTCCGCCGCTACCTGGAAGGCCACCAGATCTCCTACGTGCTCGCGGTCTCCCGCGCTCACCAGATCACCACCGGCGCCGGAAAGGTCCGCGCCGAGATCATGGCCGGTAAGGTGCCCAAGAGCGGATGGCGGCGTCTGTCCTGCGGCCCGGGAGCCAAGGGCGAACGGCGCTACGACTGGGCTCTGATCGCCACCGACAGCCCCGTGCACCGCCTGCTCATCCGCCGCTCGCTCATCAACCCCCGTGACCTGGCCTTCTACCTATGTCACACGCCACGGCCGGTGCCCTTACAGCGCCTGATCGAGGTGGCCGGAGCCCGCTGGACGATCGAGGAATGCTTCCAGACCGGCAAGAACGAAGCCGCCTTCGACCACTACCAAGCGCGGCTCTATCCCGCCTGGTATCGCTACATCACCCTGGCCATGCTCGCCCTGGCTTTCCTCGCCGTGACCCGTGCCGCCCTCGGCGCCAGACCCGCCCCACCGGGCGGCACCGACCCGCTCATCGAGATCTCCGCGAACGAGATCCGCCGCCTCTTCGCCCTGCTGCCCCGTCCACCTACCAGCCAGCCCCACATCCTGCACTGGTCACGCTGGCGACGACGCCATCAAGCCCGCGCCCGCCAAAGCCACTACCAGCGACGACAGCTCAAAGATCGATAAGTGCGGCCGGAGTACTAGGGACTTTTGATCGCAGGCGCGTTGACTGCCCAACGACCGTCGCTTGCATCCTGCTGGCCGTCATGGCCGTTCGCTCACCGGAGCAAAGCAGGCAATCGCCAGGCGAGGACGGGGAGTGCACACCGTATACGGACGCTTTGTCGGATGATCATGATCGAACCTTTGCTTCGCCTGCTGTCCGAATTCGGGCCCGAGCGCAGGTATTTATAAAGGTGACAGGGATCAGGTGGTCCAGGTGATCGGGCCACACCGACATGACTTCACCGCACGACACCGCAACACCACCGAACCACATCATCCGCCGCACCACGCGAACCGCGGACCATACCGTTCAGCACGACCGACGGCGCTCATCTGCCGATAGAAGCGCCTCCTCGGGTCAGCAGCGGCTGCGCGGTCTTCCAGGCCAGCGCCCTGGAAACGGCTTCTCACCTCGCTCGCACACATGGGTGCCTTCCTGCAGGAAAGCCGTCCTTGCTCTATGACGACTCGAAGCGAAGAGCGCTGAGCCGGCCGCGACGCCGTGCGGAGACCGCCGACAACCCGGCCCGACGTTGACCGTCGGATTCGGCCTTGACCGACGCCACCCAGGCGGGCGTCGATACGCCCTGTCCGGCACGGCCATCGATGCGGCGGGGTGACGACCACGGGCGTGCTCGCCCGATCACGCCGCCGCATCGGCCGTACCGGACGGCAACCCGAAGGTCCCGGCGCTCGACACCGCACACGGCGGCACGGGCGTCAGGACCGCCGTACGCCCGTAGCCCGCGACCACCGGGGCCACGGCTGAGCGGTATAGCGCGGCACGTATCGGAAACGGGACTTCCCCAAGGCGCGCACTTCGGGGATGGCAATCGGTCCCTTCACCGGCCCGCCTCCGGGCTCGGCGCAGCACCCCTGCGCAAAGTGCCACCCCGCGCAACGCCGCACCAGCCCGATCCAACAGCACCAAATATGAAAGAGGACAGGCACCACGATGGCTGAGGGAAGCACCTTCAAACGCTGTTCCTGCCGCGACGGCGACGGCAAAGCACTCGGGCAACGATGCCCCAAGCTGCGCCGCGCCGACGGCGGATGGAGCTACCGGCACGGCATCTGGAACTACCAGATCGAACTCCCGCCAGGCACCGACGGCAAGCGGCGCGGACCGCTGCGCCGCGGCGGCTTCGCCACCCAAGACGCCGCCAAGGCCGAGCTCGGGCAGGTGCGTGACTTGCTCGCGCTGGCCGACCCGCGCGAGCCCGCCACCCGTGTCCAGATCGCCGATCTGATCAAGCGGACGCTGGCCGAGACCGACACGCTGCCGGATGTGGGAACGGTTCGCCGCAAGGTCAAGACCGGGCAGCATCTGACCCAGGAGATCACCCTCCAGCAGTGGCTGACCGAGTTCCTGCACCGCAAGCGGAGGATCGAGGAGACCACCCGCCGCTCCTACGAAAGCCACATCCGCCTCTACCTCACCCCGTATCTGGGGCAGCTGCGGTTGGATCAGCTCAAGGTCAGCGACATCGCGTTGATGTTCGAGCAGATCGAGGAGTTCAACGACACCATCGCCGAGCGCCGCTCCGACCCCGATCCGCAGGTGCGTGAGAGCGTCAAGTTCCGGCGGCCGGTCAGCATCGCCACCATGCACCGCATCCGCGCCACCCTCCGCCACGCGCTCAACATGGCGATGCGACAGGACCGGCTGATCGACTTCAATCCCGCCGCCGTGCTGGAGATGCCTGCCCACGTCCGGCCCAAGCCACTGGTGTGGACCGAGGACCGGGTCCGCGCCTGGCAGGCCGACTTCGCCCAGCACCGGGAGGCGGAAAAGCAGCGCCGGAGCGGGCAGCGAGTCAACCCGATCGACGCCTACACCAGCGCTCCGCGCCCCTCCCCTGTCATGGTGTGGACGCCCGTCCAGACCCGGCTGTTCCTCGACCATGCCCGCCGCCACCGCCTGTTTGCCCTGTATCAGCTGATCGCGCTGCGCGGGCTACGCCGGGGCGAGGCATGCGGGCTACGGTGGAAAGAGGTCGACCTCGAGGGCCACAGTCTGACGGTGAACTGGCAGCTGGTGCAGCTGGCCTGGCAGGTGCACGAGGGCACCCCGAAGACCGACGCCTCGGTACGCACCATCGCTCTGGACAGCGACACCGCCCAAGTGCTGCGCGCCCACCGGCAGCAGCAACTGCAGGAACGCCTGGCCATGGGCGAGGCGTGGATCGACACCGGGTTCGTGTTCACCCAGCCTGATGGCAACCGCCTGCACCCCCAGTATGTCTCCGACCAGTTCCTGTGGCTGGCCTACCTGGCCGGCCTGCCACCCATCAGGCTCCACGACCTGCGGCACGGCGCCGCCTCGCTGATGCTGGCGGCCGGGGTGGAGATGAAGGTGGTGCAGGAAACGCTGGGCCACACCTCCAGCGCGTTCACCGCCGACACCTACACCTCCGTCTACCCCCAAGTAGCCACCGCAGCGGCAGAGAAGACCGCCGCCCTACTGTTCGGCAAGGAAGACCAGGCCGAGACCGGGAGAGTCGTCTCGTTGAGGAACTGACCGTCGGATTAAGCATCCGGCCCCGCGTTCGCCGCCTGCTCGCGGCGAGGCGGGGCCGCTGCTCTCGCGCCACAGGAGCGGGAATTGCGGATGATCATGGTGTGTGCAGGGTTGGTGCAACCGAGCACGCACGGAGCACGCAACCGCTAGACGAAAATTCTAGAACGAGTCCGACGCTGCATTTGCGCAGTTCAGGCCATGATCAAAGCGCGCCCTGCAGGATTCGAACCTGCGACCGTCGGATTAGAAGTCCGGTGCTCTATCCAGCTGAGCTAAGGGCGCTCCTGCCTTATTGTGCATGATCCGGCGACTTGTCACGCACACGTTCTGGTCGTGTCAGGCCGACAGGGCGATCACCAGCCACATGAAGAGGGTTCCCGTGACCGTGGCGGCCAGGGTCCAGCCGGTGGCGCGTCTGGTTGTGTGGGCCTCCGGGAGGATGTCGGAGATGGCCAGATAGAGGAGGAATCCGGCGAAAAGGCCCAGGTAGGCGGTCAGGACATGGGCCGGGATGGCGATGAGGAAGGTCAGGGTGGCGCCGATCACGGGGGCGAGGGCGTCCAGGGCCAGGAGGGTGAGGGCGCGGCGGCGGGCGTTTCCGTACAGCGACGTGATTGTGTACGTGTTGAAGCCGTCGGTGAAGTCGTGGGCGATGACGCCGATGGCCACGGCGACGGCGAGCGAGGCGTCCGTCTGGTAGGAGGCTCCGATGGCGGCGCCGTCCAGGAGGCTGTGGACGACCAGGGCGGATCCGGCCGTGACGCCTACGCCGGCTCGGGCGTGGCGGTGGGCGGCGTAGTCGCCTTCGTGCGCGTCGTGCATGCCCATGGAGCGTTCGACGATGTGGATGCCGAGGAACGCCAGGGCGAACATGAGCATCGGGAGCGGGACGCCGAGCACTTCGACGGCGTCCCGGGTGAGGGCTTCGGGGAGGAGGTCGAAGGCCACCACGCCGAGCATCACGCCCGCGGCGGCGCCGAGCACGAGGTGGCGGTTGTTCTTGACGCGGTCGGCGACCAGCCCGCCCAGCAGCGTCATGAGGAAGGCCGCCAAGGAGAGCAGGATGGGCACGGTTCCTCAGGCTAGGGGGTGGCTGGGGAGCGGGAGCGGTACGACACTCGGCCGCGGAATTCGAGGGGCTCGGCGGCTTCGAGGACAGGCTCGCGACACCGTCCAGGTTCGGGAAGGGCTCGGGTTCGGGAAGGGCTCGGGCTCGGGGAGGGCTCGGGCTCGGGTCCGGGAAAGGGCTCGGGTTCGGGAACAGGCTCGCCACACAGCACAGGCTCGCGTAAGGGCACAGGTTCAGGGACAGGCTCGCGAAACAACACAGACTCGCGTAAGGGCACGGGTTCGGGGACAGGTTCGGGATTCCGCGCGGCACAGCGTCTCTCGGCCGCCAGGGTGTCGGGTGGGGGGTCGGGACGAGGGCGAAGGCGAGGAGACCGGTACGGCGGGGCAGGGCGGCCCGTAGCCAGGAGAAGGGCCTGCCGGAAGCAGGAGGAAGAGGAGCAGAACGGGGAGGGAGGGGGCGGGGTAAAGGGCAGGCGGCCGTGGGGCAAATGGGGCTAAGCTGTTGTGGCATGGTCGCGACGCTCCTGCATGAGATTCCCCTGCAGGGCGGGGACGTGACAGACGGGGTGGTGCGCGTCGGTGACACGGTGCGCAGGCCGGTCGGTCCGGCCACGCCCGCCGTGCACGCCCTGCTCAGACACCTTGAGGCAGCCGGGTTCGGGGGTGCGCCGCGGGTCCTGGGAACGGACGGTTTAGGGCGCGAGATCCTCACGTACGTCCCTGGGCGGAGCGGGTTGTGCCGGGCCGTTTCGACGGACGCGTTCCTGGTCGACCTGGCGCGACTGGTCAGGGAGTTCCACGACGCGACCGCCGGGTTCCCGCTCGACGCCGGCGGATGGGAAGGCGGGTCGAACGACGACCGCGCGCCGGAGGTCATCGGACATTGCGACCTGACGCCGGACAACGTGATCTTCCGTCACGACATCGACACCGACACCGCCGCGGCCACCCCCGTCGCGCTGATCGACTTCGACCTCGCCCGGCCCACCACCCGGCTGTTCGACATCGTCACCACCCTCCGCCACTGGGCCCCGATCGCCGACCCGGTCGACCGCCACCCCCTCCAGCGCGACGCCGACGTCGGAGCCAGGATCCGCCTGTTCTGCGACGCCTACGGCCTCGCGCCCCGCGAACGCCGGCGGCTGCTGGAACTGTCCAGGCTCCGCTTCCACCGCTCCTACGACGTCATGCGCACCCGCGCCCGGGCGGGTGGGAACTGGGCCAAGATGTGGACGGGCGGCGCCGGGGAACGCATCCGCCGGGCGGCAGCGTGGCTGGATGTGCACGAAGATGAGCTTCATGCCCATTTGGTATGACCCGCTAGGTCTCGCGCTCGGTGTCGCACTCGACCAGGTTCTCGGTGATCCGCGCAGCTCGGCCCACCCCGTCGCCCTGTTCGGACGGGCGGCGGCGAAGCTGGAGGAGTCGTCGTACGGCGACACGAGGTGGCGCGGGGTGGTCCATGTCGGGATCTGCGTCGGGGGCGCGGCCGTCCTGGGCGTGCTGGCCCAGAAGAGCGGTGACCGGGTCGTCCGCACGGCAGTGACGGCGTTCGCCACGTGGGCCGTGCTCGGCGGCGCGACACTCGCCCGCGAAGGCGTGCACATGGCCGAGGCCCTGGAGCAGGACGATCTCCGGCGGGCCCGGGCCAGGCTCCCCCACCTGTGCGGCCGCGATCCCGCGGGGCTGGAGGCGCCCGAGCTGGCCAGGGCGACGGTGGAGTCGCTGGCGGAGAACACCTCCGACGCCGTGGTCGCCCCCCTGTTCTGGGGCGCGGTGGCGGGCGTGCCGGGGCTGCTGGCCTACCGGGCGGTCAACACGCTGGACGCCATGATCGGCCACCACTCCCCCCGCTACGAACGGTTCGGCTGGGCCGCGGCCCGGCTCGACGACGTGGCGAACTACGTACCGGCACGCGTGACGGGACTGCTGACGGCGGCGCTGGCCGACGACCCCGTCAGAGCGCTGCGGATGCTGCGACGGGACGGCCACCGCCACCCCAGCCCGAACGCGGGCAGGTGCGAGGCCGCCTTCGCCGGCGCGCTCGGCGTCACCCTCGGCGGCACGAACGTGTACGGCGGCAGGACCGAACACCGCCCCACGATGGGCGACGGCCCCAAGCCCGACGTCAAGGACATCCGGCGCGCCGCCCGGCTCACCCGCGCGGTCGGACTGGCGGCGGCGGGGCTGGCCGTGCTCACCGCATGGGGCCTGCGCCGCCGCCATTCCGGATAATCGCGGTAATCAGCTAAATGGCGGTTAACTCATTATCCGATTGAGATTGATCGCCAGCCAGATGACGAATGCGGCGACGGCGGTGACGGCGACCAGACCCTTCACCGCGTGGTGCGCGGTCTCCCGCCGCACCGTCACCTGCCGCTGCGTCTGCTTCCAGACCTGCCTGAGCATGATCATGTTCTGGAAACGGCGTCCGAGCGCGAACAGGGCCAGCCCGATGAGGACGAACAGGATGACACGACCATCGGCAGGTTCCACGACACGGCCCCCTTTTTCGGTCTTGAAGAAGAAGCGTGCCCCCGCACATTTGGTTACTCACGATACTCGTCTGGCAGCTGTTTGTTGATTAATTTATCGGGTCGAGATCCACCACGATGGGAGCGTGATCCGAGGGGCCTTTCCCCTTGCGCGCCTCGCGGTCGACGTACGCCCCCCGCACCCGTTCCGCGACGTCGGCGCTGGCGTAGACCAGGTCGATCCGCATGCCCTTGTTCTGGTGGAACATCCCGGCCCGGTAGTCCCAGTACGTGTACGGGTGCGGCCCCTTCATCGGCGTCGGCACCACGTCGCGCAGGCCGAGGTCGAGCAGTTCGGCGAGCGCGCGGCGTTCGGCGGGGGTGACGTGCGTGGAGCCGGCGAACAGCGCGGGATCCCAGACGTCGGCGTCGGTCGGCGCCACGTTGTAGTCGCCGCAGGCCACCAGCGGCGAGCCGGCCTCCTCGGCCAGCGCGTCCCGCAGCGCGGCGAACCACTCCAGCTTGTAGGCGTAGTGCGGCGAGTCGACCGCGCGGCCGTTCGGCGCGTACAGGGACCAGACCCGCAGGCCGCCGCAGGTCGCGCCGAGCGCGCGGGCCTCGGGACGGGCGGCGCCCACCCCGTCGAGCTCGGCGAAGCCCGGTTCGCCGGGGAAGCTCGGCGTCACCTCCTCCAGCCCGACCCGCGACAACACGGCGACGCCGTTCCACCGGCCGTCGCCGTGGGCGGCGGCGGCGTAGCCGAGCTCGCCCACCTCCGCCACGGGGAACGACTCCGCGGGACACTTCGTCTCCTGCAGGCAGACGATGTCGGGCTCGGTCGCGGCCAGCCAGTCGAGCAGGCGCGGCAGCCGTGCCTTGACCGAGTTCACGTTCCAGGTCGCCAGGCGCATCCTCCTAGCCTGCCACGGCCGGTCCCGTCGTCCGTGGTCAGACCGCCTTCATGAGGGTGGCCGAGACGTCCCGCAGGAAGCCGCCCGCGCCCGCGTCGAGCGCGGCCTTGGCCTGGCGCACGGCGTCGAGGACGTTCCCCGCCGCGCTCGGCGAGTCCTCCACCACCATGCGCAGCTCGACCTCCAGCGGGGAGCCGCCGAACCCCTCGCCCTCCAGCCGGATGAAGGCGATCTTGCGGTCGTCGAGGAAGGGCAGGTACTGGGCGCCGACGTGGGTGGAGGTGCCGGCGCCGGACGCCTTGGTGGCCCGCTTGCCGGCCATCCTGGCCGGGTCCTGGAGGTTGACGAAGTCCATGTTGCCCCCGGCCAGGAGCTGGTGGCCGTCGCGCAGCCGCACCCCGCTCGCGGTGAGGGCGTCGACCAGCGCCCGGTGCACGAGCGTGGCGCCGAAGGAGCTCTTGAGGTCGTCGCCGAGCAGCGGCAGCCCGGCCGCGGCGAAGCGGTCGCGCCAGCGTTCGGAGCGGGCGAGCACGGCGGGCATGCAGTTGACGAACGCGCAGCCGGCCTCGATCGCGGCCTCGGCGTACCGCTCGGCGGCGCGCTGGGCGCCGGTGGGCAGGAAGTTCACCACGACCTGGGAGCCGGTCTCGCGCAGGTGCGCGGCCACGTCGGCGACGGTCGCGGCGCCGCTCGGCTCGACCAGCCCGGCCGAGCCCTCGCCCACGCCGTCGGCCAGGATGCCCTCGCGCACCGGCACGTCCAGGTGCGGCACGTCGGCGAAGCGGCGGGAGTTGTTCGGCCGCGCCCAGATCGCCTGCGACAGGTCCAGGCCGAGCTTGGCCCGGCCGACGTCGAAGGCGGCGGTGAACCGCACGTCGGAGACGGCGTATCCGGCGCACACGGGGTTGAGCAGGCCGGGCGCCTGGCCGTCGCGGTAGTACTCGACGCCCTGCACGAGGGACGACACGCAGTTGCCCACGCCGATGAGGGCGACGTTCACGGTGGTCATGCCGGAGTTCATATCAGGCCGGTCCGGCGGGCGAGGGCGGCGGCCTCCACGCGGGAGGCGGCGCCCAGCTTGGCCATGATGTTCGACACGTGCACGCCGGAGGTCCTGGCCGAGATGAACAGCCGCTCGGCGATCTGCCGGTTGCTCAGGCCCTCGGCGACCAGGCCGAGCACCTCCAGCTCGCGGGCCGACAGCCCCGGCGTCGCCGACAGCGTCACCCGGGCGGTGGCCGCCGCCGCCTCCGCCGGCCGCCGCAACGGCTC